>JALVBM010000232.1 GCA_027010665.1 Chromatiales bacterium | reverse complement strand
CTGCCGGATCTGAAGGCCGAGGGCTGGCAGGTCGAGATCGAGGACAGCTTTCCCTATCGCATCGCCGAAGTGGCGGACTGGCACCTGGATCTCGAGGAACAGCCGGACAACCACTGGTTCGATCTGGATCTGGGTATCGAGGTGGATGGCGAGCGGGTACCCCTGCTGCCCATCCTGCTCGACGCCTTCGAACACTTCACGCCCGAGATGCGCGCCCAGTTGCGCGAGGCAGACGAGGAACACAAGACCCTCTACACCCTCGAGGACGGCCGCATCCTGCCCCTGCCCACCCGCCGCGTGGCCCGCATCCTCGACGTGCTGGTGGAACTGTTCGATCGCGACGGCGGTCTCGAGAAGGACGGCCGCCTGCGCCTGTCGGAATGGCGCGCCGCTGAGCTGGCGGATCTGACCCGCCGCGAGCCGGAGCTGCATTGGCGTGGCGGCGAGCGGCTGCGCTCCCTGGCCGAACGGCTGCAGGCATTCGACCGGATCGAACCGATGGCACCCCCCGCCGGCTTTCGCGCCGAGCTGCGCCACTATCAGCAGGAAGGGCTCGGCTGGCTGCAGTTCCTGCGCGAGGCGGAACTGCACGGCATCCTCGCCGACGACATGGGACTGGGCAAGACGGTGCAGGCCCTGGCTCACATCCTGGCCGAGAAACGGGCCGGCCGTCTCGACCGTCCCGCCCTGGTGGTTGCCCCCACCAGCCTGATGCACAACTGGCGTCAGGAGGCGAAACATTTCGCCCCGGAACTGTCGGTGCTCACCCTGCACGGCACCGGGCGCAAGCAGCACTACGATCGCATCGCCGACCACGATGTGGTCCTGACCACCTATCCCCTGCTGCCCCGGGACGAGGAAATCCTGCTCGGACACACCTTCCACATCCTGATCCTGGACGAGGCCCAGCAGATCAAGAACCCCAAGGCCAAGGCCGCCCAGGTGGCCCGCCGCCTGGATGCCCGCCAGCGCATCTGCCTGACCGGCACCCCGCTGGAGAATCACCTGGGCGAGTTGTGGAGCCTGTTTCACTTCCTGATGCCGGGCCTGCTCGGCGACGAGCGCCAGTTCCGCCGCCTGTTCCGCAACCCCATCGAAAAACACGGCGACGCGGAACGAGCCGAGCGCCTGGCCCGGCGTGTGGCCCCCTTCATGCTCCGCCGCACCAAGGAACAGGTGGCCACCGAACTGCCGCCCAAGACCGAAATCGTCCACAGCGTGCCATTGACCGGCACCCAGCGGGATCTGTACGAATCCATCCGCCTCACCCTGCACGGCAAGGTGCGCGAGGCCATCGCCCGCCAGGGCCTGAAGCGCAGCCACATCGTGGTGCTCGACGCCCTGCTCAAGCTGCGCCAGATCTGCTGCGATCCGCGCCTGCTCAAGATCGATGCCGCGCGCAAGGTCAGGCGTTCCGCCAAGCTGGAACTGCTGATGGAACTGCTGCCGGAACTGCTCGACGAGGGCCGGCGCATCCTGCTCTTTTCCCAGTTCACGACCATGCTCGGGCTCATCGAGGACGAGCTGAAGGCGCGGGGCATCGAGTACGTGAAACTCACCGGCAAGACCCGGAACCGGGCCACGCCCATCGAACGCTTCCAGAACGGCGAGGTGCCCCTGTTCCTGATCAGCCTCAAGGCCGGCGGCACCGGCCTCAACCTCACCGCTGCCGACACGGTGATCCACTACGATCCCTGGTGGAACCCGGCGGTGGAGAACCAGGCCACCGACCGCGCCCACCGCATCGGCCAGGACAAGCCGGTGTTCGTCTACAAGCTGCTCACCGAGGGCACGGTGGAAGAGCGCATCCAGGAGATGCAGGCCCGCAAGCGGAAACTCGCCGACAACCTGTTCGCCGGCGCCGATCACGGCAAGCTGCCGGGGGCGGAGGAGATTGCGGAATTGTTCGGGCCACTGGAATAAAAACAGTGGCGAGGGACGAGTGGCGAGTGGCGAGGGGGGCGGTCATTGGCTGGCTTGCATAGGCCGGTGGAGGCCGCTATCTTTCGACCGACCGTATCACCAGGAAACCCGCCATGGACGAACTTGTCACACCCGCAGGCATGGATGCTGCCCGGGAAATCCTCCGACGCCGTTTCGGCTATGACGACTTTCGCCTGAATCAGGCGGCGATCATCGGGGCCCTGCTCGACGGGCGCGACGTGCTGACGCTGATGCCCACCGGCGGGGGCAAGTCGCTGTGCTACCAGATCCCGGCGCTGTTGCGCGAGGGTACCGGGGTGGTGGTCTCGCCGCTGATCGCCCTGATGCAGGATCAGGTGGCGGCCCTGCGCCAGCTCGGCATCCGCGCCGCCTTTCTCAACTCCACCCAGGATTTCGACACCCGTCGGGAAATCGAGGACGACCTGCGTGCCGGCCGGCTCGACCTGCTCTATCTCGCGCCCGAACGGCTGCTGAACGAGACCACCCAGGCCCTGCTTGATGACGTAAAAATCGCCCTGTTCGCCATCGACGAGGCCCACTGCGTGTCCCAGTGGGGCCACGACTTCCGGCCCGAGTACCGGCAACTGTCCCTGCTGCACCAGCGCTATCCCGACGTGCCGCGCATCGCCCTGACCGCCACCGCCGATGCGCGCACCCGCCAGGAGATCATCGACCAGCTCGCGCTGCAGGAAGCTGCCGTCTTCGTCAACAGCTTCGACCGGCCCAATATCCGCTACCTGCTGAGCGAGGGCAACAACGCCCGCGAGCGCCTGTGGCGCTTCCTCGAACAGGAACACCCGGAAGATGCCGGCATCGTCTACTGCCTGTCGCGCCGCAAGGTGGAGGCCGTGGCCGAATGGCTGCAGGCGAAGGGGCGCGTGGCCCTGCCCTACCACGCCGGTCTGTCCGATGAAGTGCGCGCCGAACACCAGGCCCGCTTCCTGCGCGAGGAAGGCGTGATCATCGTCGCCACCATCGCCTTCGGCATGGGCATCGACAAGCCGGACGTGCGCTTCGTGGCCCACCTCAGCCTGCCCCGGAGCATCGAGGCCTACTACCAGGAAACGGGCCGCGCCGGGCGTGACGGCCTGCCCGCCGACGCCTGGCTGGCCTACGGCCTGCAGGACGTGATCACCCTGCGGCAGATGACCCAGGATTCGGACGCCGACGCGCAGTACAAGAAGGTCATCCACCACAAGCTCGAGGCCATGCTCGCCCTGTGCGAGCTGACCACCTGCCGCCGCCAGGCCCTGCTGGCCTATTTCGGCGAGCAGCGCGAGGCGCCCTGCGGCAACTGCGACAACTGCCTGAACCCGCCCGAAACCTGGGATGCCACCGAAACCGCGCAGAAGGCCCTGTCCTGCGTCTACCGCACCGGCCAGCGCTTCGGCGTCAACTATCTCATCGACGTGCTCACCGGCAAGGACGACGAGCGCATCCGCCGCTTCGGTCACGATCGGCTCAGCACCTATGGCATCGGCCGGGATCTGTCGGCCAGCGAATGGCGCGCCGTGTTCCGCCAGCTCATCGCCCGCGGCTATCTGCGCGCGGACGTGGACGGTCATGGCGGCCTGCACCTGACCGAGGCCTGCCGGCCGCTGCTTCGCGGCGAACAAACACTGGAACTGCGCAAGCAGCGCAAGGCCGAACGCCGAAAAAAAGCCGTGCAGACGAAGATTGCCGTTGGCGAACTGCGTCCGGAAGACGAACCGCTGTTCGATGCCCTGCGCCAGTTGCGCGCCCGCCTGGCCCGCGAGCAGAACGTGCCGCCCTACATCATCTTCCACGACAACACCCTGATCGCCATGGCCCGCGAGCGCCCCGGCAGCGAAGACGAACTGCTGAGCCTGCCCGGCGTGGGCGAGGCCAAGCGGCAGCG
>JALVBM010000231.1 GCA_027010665.1 Chromatiales bacterium | reverse complement strand
CTTCCAGCAGATCGATGAACTCGGCCGCCGACAGCGACTTGTTCTCGGAGGCCAGCACGTACTTGCCGTCGCGGTAGAACTCGGAGCTGGCCGCATCGATGGCCAGGGCGATGTCCTCGCCGGGCCGATAGCCGGCCTGCTCGATGGCCTGCAGGATGATCTCGATGGCTTTCCCGTTGGAGGCCAGATCCGGGGCGAAGCCGCCCTCGTCGCCGACTGCCGTGTTCATGCCCTTGTCGTGCAGAACCTTCTTCAGGGTGTGGAAGACCTCGGCGCCATAGCGAACGGCTTCGGCCATGGAGGGCGCGCCGACGGGCACGATCATGAACTCCTGCAGATCCACGCTGTTGTCGGCATGAGCACCGCCGTTGATGATATTCATCATCGGCACCGGCATGCGGAAGTCCTCGCCGGTGTGGAGGTATTGGAACAGGGCCTGATCGTCGTCACAGGCAGCGGCCCGGGCGCAGGCCAGGGAAACGGCCAGGATGGCGTTGGCGCCGAGCTTGGCCTTGTTGGGCGTGCCATCCAGTTCGATCAGGGTGTTGTCGATGTCGGCCTGATCGGCCGCATCCTTGCCCAGCAGGGCTTCGCGGATTTCGTTGTTCACATGGCCCACGGCCTTGAGCACGCCCTTGCCGCCGTAGCGTTGGGGATCGCCATCGCGCAGCTCGATGGCCTCCCGTTCGCCGGTAGAGGCGCCGGACGGCACCGCCGCACGGCCCATGACGCCCGATTCGAGGATGACATCCGCTTCCACGGTGGGGTTGCCGCGGGAGTCGATGATCTCGCGGGCCACGATGTCTTTGATCATGCTGCTGGTGTTGGACATGAATGCTCCTGGTTCGTGTTTCCGGTTTCTTCTGAATTCGTTGTGCCGCTAATTCGTTGTCCATCTGTAGGAGCGGCGCAAGCCGCGAACCCTGCAGGGACGAGTGGCGAGGGACGAGGGACGAGGAAAAACGGGTTGATTGGCTTCGACAACCTCGCCACTCGGCCCTCGTTCCTCGGCCCTGTCTTATCGCGGCTTGCGCCGCTCCTACACGATTGTTCTGGTTCGTTACAGCGTCTCCTCGATGAATCCCCGTGCCTTGACCGTCTCGTCGATCACCTTGAGCGTCTCGAGCAGTTCGCGCATGCGTGGCAGGGGCCAGGCGTTGGGGCCGTCGCTGAGGGCCTGGTCCGGATCCGGGTGGGTCTCCATGAACACGCCGGCCACGCCGGCGGCGACGGCGGCGCGGGCCAGCACCGGCACGAATTCGCGCTGGCCGCCGGAGGAGGTACCCTGCCCGCCCGGCTGCTGCACCGAGTGGGTGGCGTCGAAGACCACCGGGCAGCCGGTCTCGCGCATGATCGCCAGGCCGCGCATGTCGGAGATCAGGGTGTTGTAGCCGAAGGACACGCCGCGCTCGCAGACCATGATCTGTTCGTTGCCCACCTCGCGGGCCTTGGCCACCACGTTGCCCATGTCCCAGGGCGCCTGGAACTGGCCCTTCTTGATGTTCACCGGCTTGCCCTGACGGGCCACGTTCTGGATGAAGTTTGTCTGGCGCACCAGAAAGGCCGGCGTCTGCAGCACGTCCACCACCGCGGCCACCTCGGCCAGGGGGGTGTCCTCGTGCACGTCGGTGAGCACCGGCACGCCGATTTCGTCCTTCACCTTCTGCAGGATGCGCAGGCCTTCCTCGAGCCCGGGACCACGATAGCTCTGGCTGGAGGTCCGGTTGGCCTTGTCGTAGGAGGACTTGTAAACGAAGGGGATGCCCAGCGCATCGGTGATGGCCTTGAGCTCGCCGGCGGTGTCCAGCGCCAGTTGTTCGCTTTCGATCACGCAGGGGCCGGCGATGAGGAACAGGGGCCGATCGATGCCGACCTCGAAACCGCAGAGCTTCATTCGTTGGCCGCCTGCTGCACGTGTTTCTCGCCGTGCGCCCGGGCCGCCTGCACGAAACCGCTGAACAGGGGATGGCCATCGCGCGGGGTGGAGGTGAATTCGGGATGGAACTGGCAGGCGATGAACCAGGGATGATCGTCGAGTTCGACCACTTCCACCAGGCTGTCGTCCAGCGAGGTGCCGACGATCTGCAGCCCGGCCCGCGCCAGCGGCTCGCGGTAGTTGTTGTTGAACTCGTAGCGGTGGCGGTGGCGCTCGACGATCACGTCCTTGCCGTAGATTTCGTGCACCTTCGAGCCCGGCTTGAGCTTGCAGGGCTGGCCGCCCAGACGCATGGTGCCGCCCAGATCCGAATTCTCGTCGCGTTGCTCGACGCGGCCGTCGTGGGTGATCCACTCTGTGATGAGGGCGATGACCGGATGCCGGGTATCCGGATCGAACTCGCTGCTGTGGGCGTCCTCGAGGCCGGCCACGTGGCGGGCGTATTCGATCACCGCCACCTGCATGCCCAGGCAGATGCCCAGGTAGGGCACCTTGTTCTCGCGGGCGTAGCGGGCGGCGGTGATCTTGCCTTCCACGCCCCGCTCGCCAAAGCCGCCCGGCACCAGGATGGCATCGACGTTTTCGAGGCAGCCGGTGCCGTTGCGCTCGATGTCCTCGGAATCCACATACTGGATGTTGACCCGGGTGCGGGTATGGATCCCGGCGTGGATCAGGGCCTCGGACAGGGACTTGTAGGCCTCGGTGAGATCCATGTACTTGCCGACCATGGCGATGGTGGTCTCGCCGGTCGGGTGCTCCAGCTTGTCGATGACCTCGCGCCACTCGGACAGATCGGGCGGCGGGGCCTCGAGGCGCAGCTTGTCCACGGCGATCTCGTCGAGGCCCTGCTCCGAGAGCAGCATGGGGATTTTGTAGATGCTGTCCACGTCCAGCGCGGCGATCACGGCCCGTTCCTCCACGTTGGTGAACAGGGCGATCTTGCGGCGCTCGTCCTCGGGAATGGGCCGATCGGCGCGGCAGATCAGGATGTCGGGCTGGATGCCGATGGAGCGCAGTTCCTTCACCGAGTGCTGGGTGGGCTTGGTCTTGAGTTCGCCGGCCGTGGGAATGTAGGGCAGCAGGGTCAGGTGGATGAACAGGGCGTTGTCGTGCCCCTCCTCCACGCCCATCTGGCGGATGGCCTCGAGGAACGGCAGGGATTCGATGTCGCCCACCGTGCCGCCGATTTCCACCATGGCCACGTCGGCCCCTTCGGCGCCGGCGCGGATGCGGCGCTTGATCTCGTCGGTGATGTGGGGAATCACCTGCACGGTGGCGCCCAGGTAGTCGCCGCGGCGTTCCTTGCTGATGACATAGGAATAGACCCGGCCGGTGGTGAAGTTGTTCTTCTGGGTCATGGTGGTGCGCACGAAGCGCTCGTAGTGGCCCAGGTCGAGATCGGTCTCGGCGCCGTCCTCGGTGACGAACACCTCGCCGTGCTGAAAGGGACTCATGGTGCCCGGATCCACGTTGATGTAGGGATCCAGCTTGAGCAGGGTGACCTTGAGTTTGCGGGCTTCCAGGATGGCGGCCAGGGAGGCGGAGGCGATGCCCTTGCCCAACGAGGAGACGACACCACCGGTGATGAAGACGTATTTGGTCATGGATGGCCCAGCCGCTAGGGGGAAAGAAAGGCACCGGGAGTGATGCGGGACCGGCACCGTTGCCGGGGAGGTATTGTCGTCGTTTTCGGTCGGGGTTTCAATCGGGCGTCGCCGAGGCCAGTTCGAGAATCAGGCCGTCTTCCCCCTCACCCGCCACGTAGGGCTCGCACACGCAATAGCCGGGCACGGCGGCGATGTCTTCGCCGATGAACAGCAGCGGCAGTCCCGGCCGTTCCCAGGGCGGCACCTGCCATTCCTGGAGCAGCTTCTTGAGCCGGTGGCGATGGGGGCCACGTCCGGC
>JALVBM010000230.1 GCA_027010665.1 Chromatiales bacterium | reverse complement strand
CCGGCCTCGCGGGTGTATTCGCGGATGATGCGCTCGAGGGCCGCGTCCTCGATCTGGCACTGCTCCGGGGTCAGCCCGTTGTCCGCCAGTTGTCGGCGCACCAGATAGCGTTTGGCGATCTGCAGCTTTTCCTCGGCCGTGTAACCGGGGATTTCGATGATCTCCAGGCGGTCCCGCAGCGGGCCCGGAATGGTGGCCAGCACGTTGGCGGTGCCGATGAACATCACCTGCGACAGATCGAAGGGTACGCCCAGGTAGTTGTCGACGAACTGGCTGTTCTGGGCCGGATCCAGCACTTCCAGCAGGGCGGCGGACGGATCGCCGTGGAAACCGCCGGCGCCGAGCTTGTCCAGTTCGTCGAGCATGAATACCGGGTTGCGGGTGCCGGCCTTGCGAATGGCCTGGATGATGTTGCCGGGCATGGCGCCGATGTAGGTGCGCCGGTGGCCGCGGATCTCGGCCTCGTCGTGCACCCCGCCGAGGGCCACGCGCACGAACTGGCGGCCGGTGGCCCGGGCGATGCTCTTGCCCAGCGAGGTCTTGCCCACCCCGGGCGGACCCACCAGGCACAGGATTGGGCCGCGGCCCTCGGGATTGAGCTTGCGCACCGCCAGGTATTCGAGGATCCGCTTCTTGACCTTCTCCAGGCCGTAGTGATCCTCGTCGAGGATCCGGCGGGCCTTCTCCAGATCGATGGTCTCTTCGTCCACCTTGCTCCAGGGCAGGGCCGTCAGCCAGTCCAGGTAGGTGCGGATCATGGTGTATTCGGCAGCCCCTTCCGGCAGCCGCTCCAGGCGGGCCAGTTCGCGGCGGGCCTGTTCTTCCACCTCTTCGGGCATGCCGGCCTTTTCGATGGCCTCGGCCAGCTGTTCGAATTCCTCGGTGCGCGGGGTTTCCTCGCCCAGCTCGCGCTGGATGGTCTTGAGCTGTTCGCGCAGCATGAATTCCCGCTGGCGCTTGTCCACTTCTTCCTTGGTCTGCTGCTCGATTTCCCGGGTCAGGCGCAGGACGGCCAGCTGATGGGCCAGCAGTTCGGCGACCCGGGCGAGGCGCTTGTCCACGTCCACGGTCTCGAGCAGTTCCTGTTTCTCTTCCGGTTTCAGATCGAGGAAGCTGGCGATGGTATCGACCAGCAGCCCCGGTGAATCGATGGTGTCCAGCGAGGCGATGAGTTCGCCGGGAATGTGGGGCATCAGTTCGGCCGCTTCGGCGGCCTGGCGGCGCAGGTGGACCATGCGCGCCTCGATCTCCGGCGTCACGGTTTCCTGCTCCTCCAGATATTCGACACGGGCGACCAGGAAGGGATACCCGTCCAGGTATTCCCGGACGCGGAAACGCCGGCGACCCTGGCAGATGATGTGATGACTGCCGTCGGGGGCAGTCACATAGCGCAGGATCATCGCTTCGGTCCCCACCGGATACAGATCCGATTCGGTGGGCACGTCCACCGTGCCGTCCTTCTGCTGAATCACGCCGATGGGGCGTTCCTGCCGGGCCGCTTCCTGGGCGGCGGCAATGGATCGCGGACGGCCGATGGACAGGGGCAGCACGACGCCCGGGAACAGGACCGTGTTGCGCACCGGCAGGATGATCAACGCGTCTTCCGGCACGGTGTATCCGGATTCGGCCTGTGCCTGTCCGTTTTCGGTGTTCCGGGTTTCTTCGTTCACGGCTCGTCTCCCCCCGTTTCCGGGTCAGGGCAGTTTCTTCAGTTGCAGGATCAGGCAGCCGTCGCGCACCTCGGGGCTGGCGGCGCTGTAACGTCCGGGCGGCAGCTCCAGCCGCCGTTCGAAGCGGCCAACGGGGATCTCCAGACGATGCAGGTGCGCCCGACGCATGATCGGCGGGACCGGGCGTTCACCCCGCACCACCAGCACGCCGGACTCCACCCGGGCCTCGATCCGCTCGGCGGGCACCCCCGGCAGGGCGACCACGATCTCGAGGGCGGCCGGGGTTTCGTACACGTCCACCGGTGGTACCCAGGTGTCCACTGCGCCGGGCCGAAAGGCGGGGCGCTGCAGGCGCTCCACGCGCTCCAGCATTTCCAGGGCCTCGGCCCACATTAGGTTGCGCAGCCTTGGGAGATCCATGTTCGTATTTCCGGGTGTCAAAACGAAACGTCGTTAACAAACAATGGGGGTGCAAGGGCGTATTCTCAAGAGAGCAAAAAATTGGCCCGGTACGTGTCAACCGATCCGTGGCGGGTGCGTTGTACAGATGGCAAGCCTTACCGGATGTCACGAACCCATCGCACTCTCGAGGGAGGAAACAACATGAAAAATCTGTGGAAAAGAACGGGCCTCGCCCTGCTGGCCCTGTTCGCCGCAATGGCCCTGACGGCCTGTGGCGGCGGCAGCACGACCGACGAGGCGGGCGGCAGTGGCGCCACGGGTGTCGTCAACATCATGCTCACCGATGCCGAAGGGGACTTCACCACCTACACGGTGGACGTGCTGTCCCTGACGCTCACCCGGGCCGATGGAACCCGCGTCGAGACCCTGCCCATCACCACCCGCGTGGATTTCGCCCAGTACACCGACATGACCGAGTTCCTCACGGCCGCCTCGGTGCCGAAGGGCGTCTACAAGCACGCCACCCTGACCCTGGACTACAGCAATGCCGACATCCAGGTGGAGGATGCCAATGGCATCGCCATCCCGGTTGGCGCGATCGTGGATGCCAATGGTGATCCGGTGACCACGCTCACTGTCGACGTGCGCCTCGAGGGTGTGCGTGCACTGCCCATCGTCCCGGGGATTCCGCGCATGCTGAGTCTGGACTTCGATCTGCAGCAGTCCAATACCGTGGACATGACCGTTTCCCCGCCCGAATTGACCGTGGAGCCGGTGCTGTATGCGGAAGTGGACCGCGAATCGGACAAGCCGCAGCGCCTGCGCGGGCCCCTGCAGAGCGTCAATGTCAACAACGGCACCTTCCACGTGTTCATTCATCCCTTCCATGCACGCCTGGTTACCGGCACGCGGCCGTTCGGTTCGGTGAACGTGCACACGGACGAGAATACCTATTTTGAAATCGACGGACAGGCCTATACCGGCGCCGACGGACTGGCCGTGCTGGCCATGGAGCCGAAGTTCACGGGGGTCGTCGTCGAGGGTTTCTATCGGCTTCGTCCGAAGCGGTTCGAGGCCACGGAGGTCTATGCCGGCAGTTCCGTGCCCGGTGGCGAAATGGACGTGGTGACCGGCTCCGTGGTGGCCCGCAATGCCGATACGCTGACTCTGCGCGGCGTTACCGTCCAGCGCAGTGATGGCGTGGTGGTTTTCAATGACACGGTGACGGTGACCGTGGACGACAGCACCCTGGTGCGCAAGGCGGCGTCCATCGATCCCTACACCCAGCTCGACATCTCCGTGGGCCAGCGGGTGATCGTTTTCGGTACCCTGACCAGCACCGACATCAACGATCTGCAGCTCGACGCCCGCAATGGCTATGCCCGCATGCTGTACACGGATCTGCGGGGTGAGGTGGTGACCAATGATCCGGCGCTCGACAAGTTCGATCTGAACCTGACTGCCATCAACGGGCGCAATCCGGCCATCTTCGACTTCACCGGTACCGGGCAGTCGCCGGCAGAGGATGCAGACCCGGCCAACTACGAGCTGAATGTCGGGACCCTCGATGTCAGTCCCATCGAAGTCGGCACCGCGGTCCATGCCAAGGGGTTTGTCAGGCGCTTCGGATCGGCGCCCAAGGACTTCGACGCCACGTCGGTGGCCTGGAAATCCGTTTCCGTGGTTCAGCCTTGACCCCCCACCGGTGTCACCGGCCGGCTCCGTGCCGGCCGGTTGACCACCGTCAAGGCATCGCCTGCCGGCCTGCGGTCCAATCGCGGCAGATCCCAGCTCGTGACCGCAA
>JALVBM010000229.1 GCA_027010665.1 Chromatiales bacterium | reverse complement strand
GACGCAGTCTTCACCACCAAGGCCACTCTGAGCGATCTGCAGACGGATGGCCGCTTCAGGGTGCAGTACCTGTTCAACGTGAGCAAACTGCAACCGGCCGCCGATCCGGGCCCGGCGATGGATCCCTTCGGCCTGCGCGCCGAAAAGGGCTGGCAGGATCCGCCCCAGGAAATGGCCTGCCAGCTGGTACGCCGCGACCGGCTGGTGTGCACCCGCGCGGGTCGCCGGCTGACCTTCCGGCGTTGATCCCGAACCCGTAACTGGCCCCATGCTTCCACCCGGGGCATGGGGCCATTTCCGTTTATACCCTCAGAACCGATGGCCGCGCCGCCGCAGGATGCGGTAGGTGAGCATTTTCACGGCATCGTTGAACAGGAACCAGGCCAGCGCATAGGCCCAGATGAACAGGGCAAAGTCCCAGCCGATGGGCGTGATCATGAAACCATAGACGGCGATCAGGGTGCCGATGATCTCGGTGCCAAAGGTGGCCCAGAACAGGACAGGCGACGGCCAGGGCCGTTGCCAGAACCAGCCCTCAGCCCGGGTGATGTACAGGGTACTGTGCCCGGCCACGATGAGCTTGAGGAACAGCATGCTCTGGATGAATTCGTGGTCGAACCCCCTTTCCTCGAGGATGAAGAACAGCAGGAACGAGGAAATCACCCCGGTCACCCCCAGCACGCTGGAGACGGTAATCAGCTCCGGCATGTTCCAGCTCACCGGCTGCTTGTGGATCTTCGTGTGGTCGTAGGCAATGGCCAGGATTGGAATGTCGTTGAGCAGGGCCAGCAGGATGATCATCAGCGCCGTGATGGGATAAAAATCGAATACCACGATGGCCAGGGCCATGAACAGGATGATGCGGATGGTCTCGGCGATGCGGAAAATGGCGTAACTCTTCATGCGCGCAAAGGTGATGCGCGCCTGCTTGATGGCCTCGTTGATCACGGACAGGCCCTTTGCCGTGAGCACGATGTCCGCGGCGGCCCGGGCCGCATCGGTGGCGCCTGAGACGGCGATGCCCACGTCGGCCTTCTTCAGGGCCGGCGCATCGTTGACGCCGTCACCGGTCATGCCGACGATGTGATTGGCCTTCTGCAACACGTCCACGATGCGGTACTTGTCCTCCGGCACCACCTCGGCAAAGATGTCCACCTGCTCGACCATCTCGATGATTTCCGACTCGTGGGCCTCGATCAGGCCCTTGCCCAGCTTGCCGGTCTCGAAGGCTTTCAGCACCTCGTCTACCACGCTCTCGGCAAAACGCTGTACCTCTTCCTGTGGTACGCGGTCCTTTTGCAGCTTGCGATAGATGGCCGCGGCCAGCACCTCGGTGAGGGCCACCAGCTCGCGGCTGCCGCCGCTCTTGAGTTCGACCGCGCGCATGGCCCGCCCTTCCAGCCCCAGAATGCGGCCGATTTCCCGGGCGATGGCGATGTTGTCACCGGTGACCATCTTGACCCGCACGCCATGCTCGCGCATGTCCTCGATCACGGCCTGGGAGTCTTCCCGCGGCGGATCGTAGAGCGGAATGAGGCCGATCAGTTCCACCTCCTCACCCTGCTGCCTGGCCACGGCCAGGGTTCGGTAACCCTTGCTGGCCAGCAGATCCACGATCTGCTCGATGCGCTGGCGCGCTTCCTCGTCGGGCCGGGCCAGATCCAGCAGCACCTGGGGTGCGCCCTTGATGGCGGTGAAACGCTCGCCGTCACGGGATACCACGGCTTCGGTGCGCTTGCGTACCGGATCGAAGGGCGTGAAGGATTCGGTGCGCCAGGCCTGCCAGTCGGCCTCAAGATGCTGCTCGTCGATGTAATGGAAGATCGGCATCTCGATGGGATCATGGTTCTCGAACTTCGAGGCCAGCGCGGCCACCAGGAACAGCTCATCCATGCTGTGACCATCGAAGATCACCGGTTCGGCCACCCGCATCTCGTTGCGGGTCAGGGTGCCGGTCTTGTCGGAACAGAACACGTCCACGCCAGCCAGTTCCTCGATGGCCACCAGGCGGGAGACGATGGCCTGACGCCGGGCCAGGTTCATGGCCCCCACGGCCATGGTCACGGACAATACGGCCGGCAGGGCCACGGGGATCGCCGCCACGGTCAGCACCAGGGCGAAGCGGGCAATGTCGAGGAAGTTTTCGTGGCGCGCGATGGCCACCACCAGAATCAGCAGCACCAGCACGATGGTGATCAGGATCAGGAAATTGCCGATCCGGATCACCATCTTCTGGAAATGGCTCACCTGCTCCATCTCGGCCTGGGCTACCAGCGAGACCACGCTCTGGAAGCGGGTTCGGGCGCCGGTGTTGAGCACCACAGCCAGCATCTCGCCCTGCTTGATCACAGTATTGGCATAGGCCACCTCGCCCTGCTTCTTGCTCACTGGCAGGGATTCGCCGGTGAGAGCCGACTGATCGATGAGCAGGTAATCACCTTCGAGTAATTGGACATCGGCCGGCACGATGTTGCCAATGCGCAGCTTGATCACATCGCCGGGCACCAGCTCCCGGCTCGGCAGCGTGTGGAAGCGGCCATCGCGCAACACCACCACATCGCTGGCCAGCCGCTGCTTGAGCGCCTTCAGAGCGTTGAGCGCACGGTGTTCCTGCAGGAAGTCCAGCCCCGCGTTGACCAGCAGCATGATCAGGATGATGATGAAGTCTTCCCACTTGCCCACCACGGCCGAGAGCACGGCCGCCACCTCGATCATCCAGGGAATCGGCCCCCAGAAACGACGAAAGATCCGGTGCCAGAGCGGTTCTTCCTTCTCTTCCAGTTCGTTGGGCCCGAAGTGCCGCAGGCGGGCTTCCGCTTCCGACCGGGCCAGCCCGGTGCGGGCATCCGTCTGCAGTTCGTGCAGGGTCTGTTCGACGGGATGCCCCTGATAGTCATCGGTCTGGCGTGGCGCCGGCATGGTCATGGTGGTGTAATCCCCTGGTGGCGGTGGCCAGAATGAGATGGGTCATGGGCCCGTCCGATTCAAGTCACCGAAAGCCGGCAAATGCTGCCGACACCTTGAAACCGCCAGCCGGCACCGCAATGTGACTGGTATCCCCTCAGCGAACCGGAGCGCATGGCCATGCAATACGAAGCGGAACTGCAGAAGACCATCGAAGACATGGTCCAGCCCGGCAAGGGCATCCTTGCCGCCGACGAATCCCTGCCCACCATCGAAAAGCGGTTCAAACCCATCGGCGTGGAATCGACGCCGGAGACCCGCCGCGCCTGGCGCAGCCTGCTGCTCACGACGCCGGGGCTGGGCGAGTACATCAGCGGCGTCATCCTGTTCGAGGAAACCCTGACCCAGACCGACGACAGCGGCACCCCCCTGCCCCAGGTCGCCGAAAGACAGGGCATCGTGCCCGGCATCAAGGTGGACAAGGGCAAGATTCCCCTGGTCAACTCGCCGGGTGATCTCATCACCCAGGGCCTGGACTTCCTGGCCGACCGGCTCCGGACCTACAAGCAGCAGGGTGCCCGCTTCGCCAAGTGGCGGGAGGTCTATCCCGTCTCGCCGGAGAATCCCCGCCGCCTGTCGGTGACCGCCAATGCCGAGGTGCTTGCCCGCTATGCCGCCATCTGCCAGTCCGAAGGGCTGGTTCCCATCGTCGAGCCGGAAGTGCTGATCGATGGTGATCACAGCATCGAACGCTGCTTCGAGGTCACCGTCGACGTGCAGAAGGAAATCTATCATGCCCTGCACCGGTGGGGCGTGGTGCTCGAATACACCATCCTCAAGCCCAACATGGTCACGCCCGGCAAGGAAACCCGCAAGGCCCCGCCCGAGGAAGTGGCCGAATGGACGGTTCGACAGTTGCGCCGGTCCGTGCCCGCGGCGGTACCCTCCATCAATTTCCTCTCCGGCGGTCAGACGCCGGAGGAAGCCACGGCCAACCTCAATGCCATGAACCGGGATTTTCCCAACCAGCCCTGGGA
>JALVBM010000228.1 GCA_027010665.1 Chromatiales bacterium | reverse complement strand
GGGATGTCGTTCTTCACGCCGGGATCGGTGGCGGTGATGCGCAGGCGCTGGCCGGGCTGCATGCCGGCGATGGCGTCCTGGGTGCGGATCACCGGCAGGGGGCAGAGAATGCGGCGGGCGTCGAGTTCGCGGTCGATGCTCATACGTGCCAGGCCGGATCGATGTCGTTGGGGTGCAGGGGTGCCACCGTCAGGCGGCGGGGCTCGCCGCCGGGCGGGGTGACTTCCAGCTCCACCGCGTCGGCGCTGCGGCCCTGGCCGTAGCGGGCGGCGATGCGGGCGGCCAGTTCGATGTCCTCGTCGGTCACGTCACCATCGATCAGCACCAGCGGACCGCCGTGGCTGACGGTCTTCAGGCTGGTGAACTGCCTGCGGTAGCCCTCGAGGAACTTTCCCTCGCCCTCGTCGCGGGCGACGATCAGCTTGAAGTGGGGGCGCGGGCGCAGGTGGCGGCCCACCTTGAGCAGCATGATGTCGTCCAGCGTGTAGTCGCGGCTGGAACGGTGCTGCCACATGTCCACCAGCTTGTCCGAATAGGCCTTGTCGGTGAGGAAGCAGCAGCCACCGGCGGGAGTGGCCCAGTCTTTGAAACCGAACTGTTCGGCCAGCGCCATCTGCGGCTTGCGGGTGCGGCCGGAGAAGTCGTAGAGCTTCTCCCGGTCCACCCAGCCCTCGCGCTCGGGCAGGGTGGGGGGCAGGTGCTTGGCGCACAGCGGGCGCAGCAACAAGTCGCCGGCCCCTGACTCGCGGGCCACCACCGGCATGGTGTCCTTGCGCTGGGACATGGGCCGCTGGCCGATCACCTCGCCGGTGATGATGAAGTCGAAACCGTGTTCCCGGATCCATTCGTAGGCCTTGCGCACCATGAAGCCCTTGCAGTCGAGGCAGGGGTTCATGTTCTGGCCGTAGCCGTGCTTCGGATTCAGCAGCACATCCTTGTATTCCTCGATCACGTCGACGATGTGCAGCTTGATGCCCAGCTGCTCCGCCACCCACAGCGCATTGTTGCGCTTGGGCCGGTTGCGATCCTTGCTGCGAATGGCATGGGTATGCCCCTCAACGCAGAAACCGGTGAAGAAGTTGATGCCCTCCACGTGAATGCCCTGCTCCATGATGACCTTCGTGGCCAGCATGGAGTCCAGACCTCCGGAGATGAGCGACACGGCCTTGCGCGGTTCTGGCATGAAAAAACCCGTTGAATTCAGGGAATTGGGGAACGGGACAGGATAGCAGATTCGACGGGTGTTCGTCAGAGGCAGGAGCCTTAACCTGGGCAACTGCGAATAACACGGAGGGCACGGAGGCGCAGAGGACGCGGAGGGTTTGGATTTTTGGTCAACAACATAGGTCGGCGTCTTGTGCCTGTTGGGTATCAGGCAGACAAAAGTGGTTGATGCATGATCAGGTTTGTCGGGCTAATACCCAACAGGCACGAGACCCCGACCCACTACTAACCAAAAACCAATAATCTCCGCGTCCTCTGCGCCTCCGTGCCCTCCGTGTTATTTCCACCCCAATCAGTGCTTGCGCTCTGGATTCCCTTCCAGTCGGAAGGGTTGCGCGCCAGTGTGGCGGGCCAGTTCGGCGCGGGCGGTGGCGCTGCCGGTGTCGGCCCAGAGGTCGTGGGCCTGGATGGCGGAGAGGCCGACGGGCTGGCCGCCGACGGTGCGGATGGCCTGGAGGATGTCCATGGCGGAGACGAATTCCTCGGCCATGCGCTCGAACAGGCGGGCCAGTTCACTGAGGCCTTCGGCGAGGTTGCGGTAGGCGCTGCGGCCGAGGTCCACGTAGTAGCTGACCCGCACGCGGCGGCGCTCGGCGCGCTGGGGGAACAGGCCCGAGTAGAGCAGGCACTGGTCGCCCACGTCGCGCAGCGATTCGCTGCGGCGGCTGGCCTGCTGATGGAAGGATTCGAGAAAGTCCAGCGCCAGAACGCGGCTGGCCATGTCGGGCCGGCGCAGATAGCGCATCAGGGTGAAGACCAGGTAGCTCTCCAGCTCCTCGTCCAGCCGTACGCCGGCATGTTTCTCTGCATCGTTGACCAGCGCGTGCCACTGGGCCACGTCGCCGGTCGGTTCCAGGATCTCGCTCATGATGCACCTGCCTGGGTTACTGCCTGTTGATCCCTACATCGGCCCGTCATGCACGGGTCTTGAGGGGTCCTGTTCATCAAACACGATTTTTCCCTGGCAGGCAAGCGGCTGGAGTGCCAAAAGACCTTTTGGAATCAGTGTGTTGCCTTTACAACCCCTGGAGATCCGGAATGGGATCTATATATAGGAAAGCGCCGATCGGTCCGTCTGTCCGTTCACTGCCGCGCCTTCGGCGGCCCGGAAGGTGAGCGACAGGTTCTCGCCCAGACGGGGCTGGAGAACCTTGCGACGGAAGGCTTGCCAATCCGGATGGTCCGGGAAGGATTCGGCCGCTGCCGGACTGGCGAAGCGGATGCGCAGCACGTGGCGGTAGCCCCGTCCATCGTCGATGGCATCGCCGACGAAGGCGTCACGTACGCCGGGCACGCCACAGACGACCCGACGGGTCTTGTCGAGCAGGGCGTGGCCAGCGTCCTCCTCGAGACCACTGATGTCGAACAGCAACAGGGACTCCACCGCCGTCTGTGGCCGGCAGCGGGCCAGCACCTCGGCGGCGCGGCCGGCGGTGCCCCACAGGCGCAGGCAACGTTCCACTTCCTCGCGGATGGCCTCCTTCACGCCCTTTTTCAGATCGGTAAAACTGCCGTGGCGGTCCTGTTTCATGCGTGCGCGCATGGTCTCGGCGGCCACGTCGGACAGGGCGGTGAAATAGTTGATCTTGGCCACACCCATGGTGGTGAGACGCCGGAACTGATCCTCGTTGAGACCACTGCCGCCGTGGATCACCAGCGGCACGTCCACCACCTTGCGGATCTGCTTGAGCCGCGTGAAGTCGAGCCGGGCACGCTGCCGGGCCCGGCCCTGTACGGTGCCGATGGACACGGCCAGGAAATCGACGCCGGTACGCTCGACGAAGACCTTTGCCTCCGAGGGCACGGTGAGCGCCGTCTCGCCGGGATGCTGTTCAGCCCCTTCGCCTTCCTGGCCGGCCACATAGCCCACTTCCCCAACGACCGGGATGCCACAGGCATGGGCCAGCTCCACCACCTCACGGGTGGCCTTGATGTTGTCCGGCAGGCTGCGGTCGGTGGCATCGAGCATCACGCCATTGCAACCCAGGCGAATGGCCTGAATCACGGAGTCGAGAGTCCGGCCGTGATCGAGCTGGATGGCGACGGGCACGTCGGCGCGACGTGCGGCGGCTTCCACGGCCGGCATCATCAACTCGAAGTCGTAATGGGCGAAATGGGGTTCGGCGACCGAGAGGATCACCGGCGCGCGACAATGCTCGGCCGCCTCGATGACCGCCTCGAGGAAGTCGAGGCTGACCAGATCGAAGGCCCCCACCGCATAACCGTTCTCGTATGCGTGGTGGAGCATGTCCTTCATGTCGACCAGTGCCATGGTGATTCCTCGCTTGTGTCCTTTGCAGTTAGAGGTCGGCGTGGTGCAATACGCTTCGCTATCGCACCCTACACGTCGGAGCCACGCACAGGGTTTTCCTTGGCCCTCGCCACTCGGCCCTCGGCCCTGATTCGTCGGTGCGTTGCTGCGCTAACGCACCCTACATGGATTTTTTCCGCGTCCTCTGCGTCTCTGCGCCCTCTGCGTTCCTTCCACTACATTTCAGCGCGCGTTCCGGAGCCGCTGTTCCAGTTCCTCTGCCATCACCTGCAGGGCCATGGCCCGGTAGCGCGAGGCGGCGAAGTGGTAGTAGTTGAGCTGGCAGCGCACCGGCGTGTGCAGGGCGCTGCGATTCTCGTCCTCGAATTCGACCCAGGCCAGGATCGGCAAATCGTTCTGCCGGACATTGACGCACACCCATTCCCGTTCCTCGACGATCATCGCCACGCCCGCCTGTTCCGGCAGGGGGATGCGGATCGGCAGCGGCAGGTGCAGGCGGGCCCGTCGCCAGAGGTTGTACAGGCCGGCATCCACCTGATCCGGCCGCCGGGCATAGCAGGGCACTTCGCCGACTCGGCTCACGCGGGCTCCCTCGTTTCGGGCGGCGGGCCGAAGCGCCGGGTCGGACCTCAGCGCGTGAGGCTGGCGAACAGGGTCGGCAGCTTCTCCGGCAGCCGCTTGACGTTGTCGATGATCGTGTAGTTGTTGGTGCCGAAGATCCGGGAGACGTAGCGGTCCGCCTCCGGGTCCAGGGTCAGACAGTAGCTCAGAATGCCGTTGCGGTGCAGCTCTTCGGCCGCCTTTTTCGCATCCCAGCGCAGATACTGGGGATCGCGCTCGTCGATGTCGGCCGGCTCGCCGTCGGTGACGATGAGCAGCAGCTTGTGCTTTTCGGGCCGCTGCATCAGGTGCCAGCCGGCGTGGCGCATGGCCGCGCCCATGCGCGTGGACAGGCCGCCCTTCATGCCGGCCAGACGGCTCTTGACGTCCTCGTCCAGGTGCTGGTCGAAGTCCTTGAAGCGATAGTACTGCACGTCGTGGCGCCCGTCGGAGGCGAAGCCGTGAATGGCGAAGGGATCGCCGATCCCTTCGATGGCGGTGGCCACCAGCGCGCAGGCCTCGCGGGTCAGTTCCAGCACGGTCTTGTCGGTGCCGCGTACCGTTTCATTGGTGGACTCGGACAGATCCAGCAGGATGAGCACGGCCAGATCTCGGCGGTTGATCACCGAACGCATGGTGATGCGCATGTCCGGCTGCAGGCCGATGCGCAGGTTGACCATGGCGTCCACCGCGGCGTTGATGTCCAGTTCGTCGCCGTCTTCCAGCTTGCGCTGGCGGGACACGCCCTGGGGCCGCAGGCGGTCGATGATCTGCTTGATGCGGTGGGTGACGCCCTTGTGCTCGGTCAGCACCTTGTCGATCAGTTCCGGATCCCCGCGGCCCTGACGGCGCTCGAACACGGTCACCCAGGCCGGGCGGTTCAGCTGCACGTGATAGTCCCATTCGGGATAGTGATAGGGCTCGGAGATGGGTTCCTTGCCTTCCATCTCGTTGTAGGAGACGCCCTCGTCCTCGTAGGGGAACAGTTCGGTGGACAGCACCCAGATCTCCTGGGCATCGTCGCCGGCGGTCTCCACGTCCACCTCGTTGACGAATTCCATGAGGCTGACGTGCTTGCGCACCTGACGCTGGCTGGCGGGGATATAGGCGTTGCCCTCCTCCCAGGTGAACTCTTCCGCGGACCAGATGAAACGGTTGTCGTCGCGGTAGGGAATGGCCAGCGATTCGAGGATGCGCAGGCTGGGCATGTCGCGCCGCCCGCTGAGCAGGTTGAACAGATCCAGGCCGAGATCGACGCTGAAGCCCGGATCCTCGCGGTGCTCTGCAATCCCGGCATGGAAGCGCTCGACGATGGCGTCCACCTCGGCATCGCCGGTCTGCTCGCCGGGGACGAGCAGGCCCAGGGCTACCTTCTCCAGCAGCATCATGCTGGGGTGTTCGTATTCGCGCGGCTCGCCGACGGTCATCAGCCGGTGCCACAGGGTGCGCATGCCCGGGAAGTCACTGCCGGCGCAGTACTCGACCCGGGCGTCCTCGAAAAAGCCGATCATGTACTGCTGGGCCGGCGCCATGGCCTCGGCATTGACCGGCTCGCGGGTGTAGACCATGTGCGCGGCCATGTGTGCGGCCATGGCGCGGTAGAGATCGATGCCGGGCACCTCGCCCACGTCGTCCACCGCATCGGGCAGGTGCATGGCGTGGCCCTCGATGAAGGGCTTGAAGCCGGCAAAGTCGGCGGCGGTCGGGCGCAGGAAGAAGTCGCGACCCCAGAAGGCGCGCAGATAGAAGTTGAGCTTGCGCTGGTTGTCGATGAACAGGGTGCCGCGCCGTTCCTGCTGCAGCACCGCCTTCGAGTCCTCGCTCTCCAGGCCAAAATAGCTGGCCTGCTTGGGCAGATCGCGGCGGTAGGCCTCGGCGCCGAAATCCACCCAGCGGCGCAGACCCGAAAGGGTGAGCTTGGCCAGCAGCTCGTCGATCACCCCGAGCATGGGGCGCAGGCCCCGCGGCGCCTTGGCCGAGAGGCGGTGCAGCAGTTGCAGGTAGCCGCGCAGCAGATCCGGATCGCCCAGGCGGCGGGCCACCGTGGGCAGGGTCTGCAGCACCAGTACCAGCACCTCGCCCGAAACCATCGAGGCCAGCTTGAGGATGGCCGAGGCCACGTCGCGGATGATGTCCTCGCCGCACTCCTTGACCACCAGCGGCATCTCGTCCAGCCAGGTGACCACCAGCGCCGGACCCTTGCCGAGACTGACCATGCCGCGGGCCCCGTCCATGTAGTCCTGCAGGCCCTGCGCCGACATGACGCGGGCCGCCTCGTGGAAGGTGGCCTCCAGCGTGTCGGCCAGCTCCGGGGCCGCCTGGATCAGTTCGTCACGGTAATCGTCGAGAGAGACACTCATGGGACAGACCTCGCGCCCGGTGATCGCGTCGCAAGAAGGCGGACGGGCACCACACCCGTCCGCACGGCATCAGCCGAAGAAGGTGTTGACCGCCGCTTCCAGCGTGTCGCGCATGTCGAGGTCGTCGGTGATCGGCTCGACCAGCGCCATCTGGCAGGCGGCGGCGGCGGGAATACCCTTGGCGATGAGCTGGCCGGCATACACCAGCAGCCGGGTGGACATGCCCTCGTCGAGGCCGTGGCCCTTGAGATTGCGGGAACGGTGAGCCACCTGCACCAGCTTCTCGGCCGTGGCCTTGTCCACGCCCGACTCGTGGGCGACGATTTCCACTTCCACCTCGGTGTCGGGATAGTCGAAGCTCATGGCGCCGAAACGCTGCTTGGTGGACTGCTTGAGATCCTTCATCATCGACTGGTAGCCGGGGTTGTAAGAGATGACGATCTGGAAATCGGGGTGGGCCTTGACCAGTTCGCCCTTCTTCTCCAGCGGCAGCTCCCGGCGATGGTCGGTGAGCGGGTGGATGACCACGGTGGTGTCCTGGCGGGCTTCCACCACCTCGTCCAGGTAGCAGATGGCGCCGATGCGGGCGGCCACGGTCAGGGGGCCGTCCTGCCAGCGGGTGCCGTTGATGTCGAGCAGGAAGCGGCCGACCAGATCGGAGGCGGTCATGTCCTCGTTGCAGGCCACGGTGATGAGCGGCTTGCCCAGCTTCCAGGCCATGTATTCCACGAAGCGCGACTTGCCGCAGCCGGTCGGCCCCTTGAGCATGACCGGCATGCGCACGTCGTAGGCTGCCTGGTAACGCTCGACCTCGTCCGCCACGGGACGATAGTAGGGTTCTTCCTGGATGCGAAATTCGTCCTGGTTGATGTCAGTCATGATGCATACCTCATGCCGGTCGGGATGGTGATGCCTGGAACGAAAGGCTTTGCGAAGACCCGCCCGGCGGACGGGTCTCGGCAAAACCTTCCCGCAGACCCCGGACCACGCAAAGGGTCCGGGGTCGGGAAGGGACGACCGATCCTACTTGTGGACCAGATCGTAGGCGTGGACGGCCGCGGCCTGCTCCATTTCCTTGAGCACTTCGCCTTCCAGGGGCGCCTTGTAGATCACCATGTTGGCACCCTGGGTCTGCTTGTAGTTGTCGTAGCCGACCAGGCGCACGTGGTTGCCGGGGTTGTTCTGCTTGCACAGTTCCACCTCGGCGAGGATGCGATCCACGTCGGTCTCGCCGAACATGGGCAGCTTCCACATGTACCAGTAGTGGCTGGCGGCGTACTGGGGCTCGGTGTGCTCGATGGCCGGGTTCCAGCCCTGATCCACGATGTACTGGATCTGCTTGCGGATCTGATCGGCATCCATGGCCGGCAGATAGGAGAAGGTTCCCATCTTGCGGCTCTTCGGATCCGACAGGCGCGAGGGATAGTCTTGCACTTCGCTCATGATAGTTTCCTCTTCGATTCGGTTCAGTATTGGAAAGCGTTACTTGTGCGACACGTCGAGCTTGTCGACGGTATCGAACTCGAACTTGATCTCTTTCCAGGTTTCCATGGCCATCTTCAGTTCGGGGCTGTGCTTGGCCGCCGCGGTGAGGATGTCCTTGCCTTCCTTCTCCAGTTCGCGACCTTCGTTGCGGGCCTGGACACAGGCCTCGACGGCCACGCGGTTGGCTGCGGCGCCGGCCGCGTTGCCCCACGGGTGGCCCAGGGTGCCGCCACCGAACTGCAGGCAGGAGTCGTCGCCGAAGATGGAAACCAGTGCCGGCATGTGCCAGACGTGGATGCCGCCGGAAGCCACCGGCAGGACGCCGGGCATCTGACCCCAGTCCTGATCGAAGAAGATGCCGCGGCTGCGGTCTTCCTTGATGTACTTGTCGCGCATGATGTCGATCCAGCCGAGCGTGGCAGCACGGTCGCCTTCCAGCTTGCCGACCACGGTGCCCGAGTGCAGGTGGTCGCCCCCCATCAGACGCAGCATCTTGGTCAGGACGCGGAAGTTGACGCCGTGATGCGGGTTACGGTCGATCACGCCGTGCATGGCGCGGTGAACGTGCAGCAGGATGCCGTTGTCGCGGCACCACTTGGACAGGGAGGTGTGTGCCGCCCAGCCCAGGGTCAGGTAGTCGGACATGATGATGCGGGCACCGATTTCCTTGGCGAACTCGGCGCGCTTGAACATCTCCTCGACGGTGGGCGCAGTCACGTTCAGATAGTGGCCCTTGCGCTCGCCGGTCTCGGCCTCGGCCTTTTCACAGGCTTCCTGCACGAACAGGAAGCGATCCCGCCAGCGCATGAACGGCTGGGAGTTGACGTTCTCGTCGTCCTTGGTGAAGTCCAGACCACCACGCAGACCTTCGTAGCAGGCACGGCCGTAGTTCTTGGCGGACAGGCCCAGCTTGGGCTTGATGGTGCAGCCGAGCAGCGGACGGCCGTACTTGTCCAGCTTGTCGCGCTCGACCTGGATGCCGTGAGGCGGTCCGGGGTTGGTGGTAACGAACCACAGCGGGAAGCGGATGTCTTCCAGACGCAGGGCACGCACGGCCTTGAAGCCGAACACGTTGCCGACGATGGAGGTCATCACGTTGACCACGGAACCTTCCTCGAACAGGCCCATGGGGTAGGCGATGAAGGCGTAGTAGCACTCGTCGTCGCCGGGCACGTCCTCGATGGCGTAGGCGCGGCCCTTGTAGTAGTCGAGGTCGGTCAGCAGGTCGGTCCAGACCGTGGTCCAGGTGCCGGTCGAAGACTCGGCGGCCACGGCGGCTGCGGCTTCCTCACGGGGGACGCCCGGCTGGGGCGTGATCTTGAACACGGCCAGAAGGTCGCTGTCCTTCGGCACGTAGTCCGGCTCCCAATACGTTTCGCGGTATTCCTTGACACCCGCCTGATAGGTTTTGTTCGCCATATCTCGCTTCCTCACATGTAGGTTGGAATTCGGACGGCGCGGTCATGACGTTCACCGCGCCGGCGGTGTTCCGCCGAACGGGCCGGCGGAGAGTGAGGCAGAATATAGACGGGACGGTTGCAAAACAAAAATTAATCCTTGTTATAATTTGCATATACATATGTAAATGGCGAGATTTCCATGCACCTGACCCTGCAGCAATTGCGGTTATTCGAGTCGGTGGTCCGGCACGGCAGCTACACCCGGGCCGCCGAGGAGATGCACCTCACCCAGCCGGCAGTCTCCATCCAGATCAAGCGCCTGGAGGATCAGGCCGGAACCCCGCTGCTCGAACAGGTGGGCCGCCGGATCTTCCCCACCGCCGCCGGCAAGGCGGTGTTCGCCGCCGCCACCGATGTACTGGGACGGCTGGGCGAGCTGGACAACGACATCGAGATCCTCAAGGGCGAGGTACGGGGCCCGTTGCAGATTTCCGTGGTCACCACCGGCAAGTACTTCATGCCCCACCTGCTGGGGCAGTTCCTGCAACAGTATCCCGGGGTGGAGCCACACCTGAAGTTCACCAACCGCGAACGGGTGATGGAACGGCTGCTGGCCAACGAGGACGACTTCGTGGTCATGGGCCAGGTGCCCGACGACGAGCGCACGGAAAGCTACCCCTTTCTCGAGAACATCCTTGGCTTCGTCGCCCCGCCCGATCATCCCCTGGCCGGCCGCAAGAACCTGCCTCTCGATGAAGTGCTCAACGAGCGCTTCATCGCCCGCGAACCCGGCTCAGGCACGCGCCAGGTCATCGAGCGCCTGCTGGCCGAACAGGGGCTGTCCGCCTCACCCTATATGGAACTGGGCAGCGCCGAGGCCATCAAGCAGGCGGTGCTGGCCGGCATCGGCATCGCCGTGCTCTCGCTGCACAGCGTGCGCCTGGAACAGGCCGCCGGCAAGCTGGTGGTGCTCGACGTGCAGGGCTTCCCCATACGCCGCCGCTGGTACGCGGTGCACCAGAAGGGCCGGCATCTGTCGCTGGTGGCGCGCACCTTTCTCGACTTCATCCTCACCGAGAGCCACCATGTTCTCGCCGACTGAGACGGCGCGCGCCGCGCCCGGTATAATGCCGGCCTTTTCCAGCCACCCATGGGCAAAGCCTTGAGCAGCGAGCGCAACCAGCCGGACGTTTCCACCTTCCAGGGCCTGATCCTGGCCCTGCAGCAGTACTGGGCCGAGAAGGGCTGCGTGATCATGCAGCCCTACGACATGGAGATGGGCGCCGGCACCTTCCATACCGCCACCTACATCCGCGCCATCGGGCCCGAGCCCTGGGCCGCCGCCTATGTGCAGCCCTCGCGCCGGCCCACCGACGGTCGTTATGGCGAGAACCCCAACCGCCTGCAGCACTACTACCAGTTCCAGGTGGTCATCAAGCCCTCGCCGCTGGACATCCAGGATCTGTACCTCGATTCCCTGCGCATGATGGGCATCGATCCGCTGGTGCACGACATCCGCTTCGTCGAGGACAACTGGGAATCCCCCACCCTCGGCGCCTGGGGGCTGGGCTGGGAAGTGTGGCTCAACGGCATGGAAGTGACCCAGTTCACCTACTTCCAGCAGGTGGGCGGCCTCGATTGCCGGCCGGTGACCGGCGAGATCACCTATGGCCTGGAACGGATCGCCATGTACCTGCAGGGCGTGGACAGCGTGTTCGATCTGGTCTGGTCCGACGGTCCGCTGGGCCGGATCACCTACGGCGACGTCTATCACCAGAACGAGGTGGAACAGTCGGCCTACAACTTCGAGCACGCCGACGTGGACTTCCTGTTCAGGCTGTTCGATCACTGCGAGGCCGAGAGCCGCAAGCTGATCGAAGCCGAACTGCCCCTGCCCGCCTACGAGCAGGTGTTGCGCGCCTCCCACACCTTCAACCTGCTCGACGCCCGCCACGCCATCTCGGTCACCGAGCGTCAGCGCTACATCCTGCGGGTGCGGGATCTGGCCCGCGCCGTGGCCGAGGCCTATTACGCCGCCCGCGAGGCCCTGGGCTTCCCCATGCTGAAGACGAATGCCAAGGAGGCCTGACGTGAGCGCCAACAAGCACGATCTGCTGGTGGAGATCGGCACCGAGGAGCTGCCGCCGAAGGCCCTGCCGCGCCTGTCCGCCGCCTTCACCGATCACCTCTCCCGCGCCCTGCGCGAAGCCGATCTCGATTTCACCGAGGCCCGCGCCTTCGCCGCCCCGCGCCGCCTCGCAATCCTGGTGCGGGATCTCGACGCCGCCACCCCCGACAAGGTGGTGGAGAAGCGCGGCCCGGCCCTCAAGGCCGCCTTCGACGACGAGGGTTGCCCCACCAGGGCCGCCGAAGGCTTCGCCCGCTCCTGTGGCGTGAAGGTGGAGGATCTCGACAAGCTCGAGACCGACAAGGGTGCCTGGCTGGTGTACCGCCACGAACAGCCGGGCCAGCCGGTCGGCGCACTGGTGCCGGCCATGGTCCAGGCCGCCCTCGACGCCCTGCCCATCCCCAGGCGCATGCGCTGGGGCGATCTCGAGGTGCAGTTCGTGCGCCCCGTGCACTGGGTGGTGATGTTGTTCGGCGAACAGGTGATCGACGGCGAGATCCTTGGCATCCGCGCCGGCCGGGCCACCCGCGGCCACCGCTTCCATGCGCCGCAGCCCATCGACATCCCGGTGCCCGCCGACTATGAGCCGCTGCTGGAGAGCGAAGGCAAGGTGATCGCCGACTTCGCACGCCGCCGCGAGATGATCCGCGCCCAGGTGGAAGCCGAGGCCCTGAAGCTGGGCGGGCGCGCCGTGATCGACGAGGATCTGCTCGACGAGGTCACCGCCATGGTTGAGTGGCCGGTGGCGGTGGCCGGCGCCTTCGAGGAGCGGTTCCTGACCGTACCCCAGGAGGCGCTCGTCTCCACCATGAGCGCCAACCAGAAATACTTCCACATGGTGGACGAGGCCGGCACCCTGCTGCCCCGTTTCGTCACGATTGCCAATATCGAAAGCCGCGATCCGGCCGTGATCCGCGACGGCAACGAACGGGTGATCCGTCCCCGCTTCGCCGACGCCGAATTCTTCTGGAACCAGGATCGCAAGATCCCCCTCATCGATCGCCTGCCGCAGCTCAAGCAGGTGGTGTTCCAGCAGAAACTCGGCACCCTCTACGACAAGGCCATGCGCCTGACCCGCCTGGCTTCGCACATCGCCGCCGAACTCGGTGGCGATCGCGACAAGGCGGTCCGTGCCGCCGAACTGTGCAAGTGCGATCTGATGACAGAGATGGTCGGCGAGTTCCCGGATCTGCAGGGCGTCATCGGCCGCTACTACGCCCTGCACGACGGCGAGGATCCGGAAGTGGCCGCGGCCATCGATCAGCACTACCGGCCCCGCTTCGCCGGCGATGCGCTGCCCGGGAACCCCACCGCCCGCGCCCTGGCCCTGGCCGATCGCCTCGACACCCTGCTCGGCATCTTCGCCATCGGCCAGACACCGACCGGCGACAAGGATCCCTACGCCCTGCGCCGCGCCGCCCTGGGCGTGCTGCGCATCCTCATCGAGGAAGGCCTGGATCTGGATCTGGCCGAACTGCTCACCGCCACCGCCTCGGGATTCCCGGCCGCCATCGAGGCCGAATGCGCCCGCGACAAGGTGCTCGACTTCATCCTCGATCGCCTGCGCGCCTACTATGCCGACCGCGGCATCCGGCCCGAGGTGCTCGACGCCGTGATGGCCCTGCGCCCCACCCGCCCGGTGGACATCGACCGCCGCGTGCACGCCGTCACCGGCTTCCGCCAGCTGCCCGAGGCCGAGGCACTCGCCGCCGCCAACAAGCGGATCGGCAACATCCTCAAGAAGGTCGAAGGCCGGCTGCCGGAGAAAGTGGATCCGGCGCGTTTCACCGACGAGGCCGAAAAGGCCCTGTACGATGCCTTCACCGCCCTCGAGGCCGAGGTGCAACAGGCCATCGCCGCCGGCGACTACACCGCCGCCCTCGAAAAACTCGCCACCCTGCGTGAGCCGGTGGATCGCTTCTTCGACGAGGTGATGGTGATGACCGAGGACGAACGACTGCGCGAGAACCGCATCGCCCTGCTCAACCGCTTGCACAGATTGTTCCTGGAGGTGGCGGATATTTCGAGGA
>JALVBM010000227.1 GCA_027010665.1 Chromatiales bacterium | reverse complement strand
ACGGTCATTCCGAAGCGCCGGCTTCGGGGAGGACAGCACCATGAACCTGGTACGCCGGATTCTCGGACCCGATTCCAAGTACGCGCCCGATCTGCCCTACACCTATGAGGCCCGGGTGGCGGTCATCGAGGGCGAGGATCTGATCAATTCCTATTTTGCCGACACCATCTGCGGCCTGGTGGACTATCTGCAGGCCGAAGCCATCGCCCCATCGCAGGTGCGGATCTTCGAGATCTTCGAAGGCGAGGAGGACGAGATCCCGGCCGATCTCTACAGCCGTGACGGCGAGACCTGGCGCCATCGGCCAGAGATCTGCCGCACCTTCGCTGCGCACTATCCCGGTCACATTCGCGAAGGGAGCTGCGATTTCCGGGATCGGGATCGCCGGGGTATCGGTCCCTGAACGGGCCCGGGATCAGTTCCCCCTGACGGGTTCGGAAAACGGCCAGGGGGCCTCCCCCGCCGGTGGCGCCAGCGCTTCGTTCTCCAGCCGGCAATCCGGCGCGGCCGGGCCGGCCGCGCGCAGGGCGGCGATTTCCGCGCGGGCAGATTCCAGATCCGCACGGAAGACGGGATCGGCATGCAGCCGGCTCACCACGGCCGCGCCCAGGACCCGCCCCATCATCACGTCGCTGCTCCAGTGCACGTTGCAAACCACCCGGCTGAGGCCGAATGCCCGGCCGCGGCGGAGGATCGCCTCGCCGCGGTCCGGCACCAGCTCGGCGAGGATCAGGGCCCAGGCCCAGCCGATGGCGGCATGGCCGGAGGGGTAGGCGCCGCTGTCCCGCAGATGTTCGGCCTCGTCCGGTGTGCAGATCGGTTTGCCATTGACGAGGAAGGGGCGCGGGCGCTGGTAGGCCTGCTTGGCGGGATAGCTGGCCAGTCCGGCGTCGGCCACCGTGCGGCGCAGGATACGGTACAGGGCCGGAGTTCGTTCGGCGCTGATGGTAAAGCCGGTGGCGCAGGCGAAGGTCCGGGCTGCGGCGGGGAACATCAGTTCGGCATCCTGGCGAGCCAGTGTCCAGCGGGCCGTGTCCTGCAGGCCAAGGGTGTAGCGGCTCACTTCCTCGTCCATGGCCAGCGCCGCCGAACCGATTGCCGGCGGCGGCGGAATCAGGGACACGTCGTCCGGCCGGTCTTCCGGGGCGAGATAACCGGCCAGGATGCCCGGCCGGATTTCCGGGATGGCGTCGGTGGCATTCGGGTTCGGCGCGGCACATCCGCCCAGCCAGGCCAGCAGCAACAGGGCAGCGAAGCGGAGCAGTCGCATTGAACGGTTCGTAACGGACACGGCGGGCCTCCAGGGTGGTAGGTGGCGACGACGGGGCAATGTGGGGATTTTCGCGGTTTGGATGCGAACTGTCGAATATGATCAGCGCTGGCAACGGGGACAGTAATAGCTCGAACGCTGACCGATGACTTCCTGGCGGATGGGGGTGCCGCAGGCTGGACAGGGTTCGCCCTCACGACCGTATACGCGCAGTTCCCGGGCAAAGTAGCCGGGCCGGCCGTCGCTCTGGGTGAAGTCGCGCAGGGTGGTGCCGCCGGCTTCGATGGCGGCGGCGAGTACCTCGCGGATGGCCCCGGCCAGGGCGTCGTAGCGGGCGGCGCCGATGCGCCCGGCCGGTCGGCGGGGATGGATGCCGGCCAGAAACAGGGCTTCGCTGGCGTAGATGTTGCCAACGCCTACCACCACCTTGCTGTCCATGATGAAGGCCTTAACGGCCTGCCGCCGCTTGCGGCTGCGTTCGAACAGCCAGTGACCGTCGAAACCGGGCGCCAGCGGCTCCGGGCCGAGCCGGGCGAGCAGTTCGTGATGGTGGGGATCGTCCCGGGTATGGAGCACGGCGCCGAAACGCCGGGGATCGGTCAGGCGCAGGCACCGTCCGCTGTCGAAGGCGATATCCACGTGATCGTGCCTCCCCGGGGGCGTGTCGCAGGGCACCAGCCGCAGGCTGCCGGACATGCCGAGGTGCAGGATCACCGTCCCCCTGTCGAAGCCCAGCAACAGATACTTGCCGCGCCGCGACACCTCTTGCAGCGTCTGCCCCTTGAGCGACCGGCCCAGTCCTTTCGGCACCGGCCAGCGCAACTGCCGCTGGCGCACCGTGACGCCGGTGACCGTGCGGCCTTCCACGTGCGGCGCGATGCCACGGCGGGTGGTTTCGACTTCGGGAAGTTCGGGCATGAATACAGTGGACGAGGGCCGAGGGACGAGTGGCGAGGGGGTATGGTACAGGATTGTGGATGGTGCGTAGGAGCGGCGCCCTCGCCGCGATCCATGCAGGGACGAGTGGCGAGGGTCGAGGGACGAGGAAAAACGGGGTAGATTGGCTTCGATAACCTCGTCCCTCGCCACTCGGCCCTCGGCCCTGTTCATCGCGGCGGGGGCGCCGCTCCTACACCCAATCGAAAATTATTTCGCGGTTTTTTCCGGCTTCGGTTCTTCCTTGCCGGCTGTCTCTTGTTTCTCCTCCCGGAGTTTGAGCAATTTTTCGGCAGTGTCCTTCGTCACCTGCCAGGCCAGGTCGAGATCCGGGCGCAGCAGGTAGATGTTGTCGTCGTCCTCGAGGAGGGTGAAGCGCAGCGGCTGCTCCTGGCCGTCGAGCCAGACTTCCGCCTGGCCGGCGGGTCGGGTTTCGGGCAGTTTGGCCTTGGGACGCACTTCGAGGGCCTGGGTCTGGCGCCAGGCGTCGACGAGTTCGATGCTGGCGTCGGCGGACAGCTCGGGATGCTCGGGCGTGCGCTGCCATTTGCCGTCCTTCAGTTCGAGGGTGAGATCGGGCAGGACCAGCCTGACGATCTTCGCCTCGGGCGGCAGCAGGGCCGGATCCACGAAGGATTCGGGCGTGGCGGCAATCTGGTAGTAGAAGGTGTCGATGATGGTGTGCAGATCATCGCCGATGCGCACGTAGCGGCGCTGGGCAAGGGGTTCGGTGCCGCCGAAGTCGATGGTCAGCTCGCCATCGAAGGTGACCGAGGCGCGGGGCTTGTCGAGGCCGAACCGGGCCAGATCCAGACCGGCCAGATCGTGGCGGCTCTGGCTGTCGGCCTCCAGCAGGCGCAGGATGCCCTGCACACGGAAGTCCCGGGCCGGCAGGGACCAGGGCCGGATCAGCCACCAGCGGCCGTCGCGCTTTTCCAGTTCGATCACATCATCCGGGCCGCGCACGAGTTTCAGCTTCGTGATCGTGTCGGGCTTGCGGGTGGTCAGTGGCTGGGGCTTCGGTTCCGGTTCCTTGCCGGGTTCGAGCACGACGATGGCCGTGAGCACGCCCACCAGTACCAGCAGGCCCAGGTTGAGCAGCACACGCGAGCGCATCATTGGCGACGCCTCCGGATCCAGATGTACAGGCCGGCGCCGAGCAGCAGGCCGGGCAGGCCGAACAGGAAGAACAGGCCGATGAAGGACCAGTTCCGCTCGCTCAGGGTGAGCCGGATGTCCGGCGCCGAGCGGGAGGGAATGGCGATGAAGGCATCGTCGTGGCTGAGCCAGTTGACGATGTTGAAGCCCATCTGCTGGTTGCCCTGGTTGCCGAGGAAGGCGTTGGAGAGGAAGTCGCCGTCACCGACCACGACGATGCGCTGTTCCGGTTGCGGCGCCTCCGTCGCCGCGGGGGTGTCTCCGTCCTTCTTCTCGTCCTTCGCCTTGTCGGTTTTCGGCGGCGCCGGCAGCTTGCGGGCCATGGCCAGGCCGACGGTCAGGGGGCCCGGGGTCTCGTCGTCGCCGTCGAAGCGGATGGCGCCCTCGAGGGGACCGGTCTCGGACCAGCTGCGCTCGACGGTGAGCAGGAACTCGGTGTACCGCCAGGGCCGTTCTTCCTTCTGGTTGGCCTCGGCCTGGAAGCGGATGCCGACCGCGCGCGGGTAGATGGTCATGTAGCGGAAGTTGCGGGTGATGGCGTGCTCGCCGTAGCGGGTGACCACCACGAAGGACGGATCGGGGATGCCCAGCATCTGGG
>JALVBM010000226.1 GCA_027010665.1 Chromatiales bacterium | reverse complement strand
GCCGCCGCCTCCGCACGCGCTGGCGAGCATGGAAGCGAGTAATACCAGGATCGGTTTTCGCGGTTGTTTCATGCGTGTTCTCTCCTTTTTGTTTGCACGGCAATGCCTCATGTGGTTACCCGTGTTCCGGCTCGCTATGACTTCGGATGCGTGGTTCGCGCCGGTTTCGGTTTGCGCGGATTCTGGCACGGGGGCGGTAACACGCGGGTAACAGGGCGGCACGATGCCACGCGCGAGGTCGTTCCCTTTTATTGCCCCGGCCCAGTGGGTAGAAGGACCGCGGCGGGGGCGACGGATGTTTTCCCCTTTCAGGGGGAACCGGACGGTGGGATCAGGTGCCCGGTGACTGGAACAGGGCCCGGGTTTCGGGAGCGGGATCGATACCCAGGCCTTCACGAAGCCGCTTGAGGCACAGGCGCCAGGCGCGGATGGCCTCTCCCCGGTGGCCCAGCCGGTGGTGGGCGCGGATCAGCGCCTGGTAGAAGGGTTCGTGCAGGGGGTCGAGGTTCAGGGCGCGGTGGCCGTGGGCCACCAGTTCGGACCAGCGGCCTTCGGCGGCGAGGCCCTCCAGCAAGGCCTGGTAGCGGCGCAGGGCCAGCGCGTGCAGGCGCTCGCGCAGGGGCAGCAGCCAGTCGTCGTCGCCCTCGTCGCGCAGGAAGGCGCCCCGGTAGAGGGTCAGGGACTGCGATTCGTTTCCGTCCGGCTCCCGCTCGAAGGCCCAGGCATCGACCCAGCAGCGGCGGGGGGCGAGGGTGAGGCGGCCATCGTGGTAGCGGATGGCGTCCCGCACGCCCAGCAGCTTGCGCAGGCGCTGGAGGTTGGTGATGAGGGCACGATGGGCGGCGTCGCCCTCTGCGTCGGGCCAGAGGGCGTGCTCGATGCGGTGGTCGGCCACTTCGCGGCCCCCCAGGGCAATGAGCGCCTGCAGCAGCTTGAGGGGCTTGTTGTGGGCCGGTTGCCGGGGCAGGTGGCGCCCGTGTACCTGGATGGCGAAGCGGCCCAGGGTGTGGATGCGCACGGCCATGGGCCAGGCGGCCAGCAGGTGGGTGTTTTCCGGCATGGCCAGGTCGTTCCACTGGATGAGCCGCCGCACGTAGCCGGTTTCGATGCCGTGCGCCAGGGCCAGGGCGCAGAGGCGGGCGAGTAGTGCCGGGTCGGTGGGCGGGCTGACGCGCAGGCCCAGGTCGCGCCCGCAGGCCAGGGCGCGGCGCAGGTGGTCCAGCGCGGTGGCCGTCCGTTCTTCGCGCCGGGCGATCCAGGCCTCCAGCAGGCCCAGGTGGAACTCCGCCGCGTGGCGGGCATGGATGGTGGTGGCCAGGGTGCGGGCGGCGGCGATTTCCCGTCCGGCCTCGTCGTGGCGTTCCAGCCGCGCCAGCGCCTGGCAGCGCAGCAGCCGGGCGAGCAGCTCGAAGTGGGGCGAGTGCAAGGGGCGGAGATGTTCGCAGGCGGTGGTGGCATGGACCAGCGCTTCTTCGTGCTCGCCCTGCAGGGCGGCCAGCCAGCCGGCCAGGAAGTGGTAGTGGGCCTGCTCGTGGCGGTTGTGGGGCCGCACATGCCGGTGGTACTGCGCCAGCAGGCGCCCCGCGGCCGGCAGGTTGCGGCGCGTGAGGTGGCAGAAGAGGGCCGCCGACAGCAGCCACAGCCGGGTGACGAAGACACCATGGTCTTCCATCAGCTGCAGGGCCTCGCGGATGACGGCCTCGGTGTTCTCGGTCCGGGCGGTCATCCAGTGCCGGGTGATCTCCACCAGGTAGGCCAGCAGGCGGGCGAATGGCGCCACCCGCTCCGAGGCGGCATAGCTGCGCAGCGTATCGGCCAGCAGCGCCAGCCGGGCCGGCTGGGGGTGCCAGGTGTAGTACATGCCCAGGTGCGCGGCGCCCATGCAGTGGAGGGTGTCGTCGGGGATGGCGCGGATGCTCTCTTCGAGACGGCGGGCCAGGGCCTCCCATTCCGCAGGGGTGAGCCGCCCGGGGCAGGCCACGAACTGCAGGTTGAAGGCGGTGAGCTCCAGCCGGAGGGCGACGTGCGGCAGTGGACAGTCGGCCAGCCGCGGGCGCAGGGCATCGAAGGCGTCCACCCAGCGCGGCACGTCGGCCAGGCTGTCGTTACCGTACATGATGCCGTCGAGGATGCCGGTGAGACTCAGACAGAGGCCGGCCACGTCGCCGGCCTCCTCGAAGCCGTGCAGGGCGGTTTCGAAATGGCGCCCGGCGTCCCGGGGCTCGGTCAGCAGGTCGGTATTGCCGAACCAGCAGGACAGCCAGGGATCCTGCTCGATGTAACCGGCAGGCAGCCGTTCCAGCCAGCGCCGCAGCAGGCGGTAGCGTCCCTGGGCCCACAGGTCCGGGGCCTGCGCCTTGACGAGTGCCGAGAGCCCGGACCAGTGTCCGGTTTCGGCGTACAGTTCCACCGCCACGTCAGGCTCGTCGTCCCGGGCGAGAAGGGCTGCCGTGGCGTGCTTGAGCCGAACCAGCGCCTCCTGGGGGAGGGTGCGCGTCGCCTCGCCCTGGAGAAAGGCCCGCAACAACGGGTGGTAGGTGAAGACGGGGCCATCGGCTTCCTGCCGGGCGGTGATGAACATCTGGCGCCGTTCCAGATCGCGCAGGCGCATTTCGGCATCCTCGATGCCGGACAGGGCCTCTGCGGTGTCGGGACGCAGGGAGGAAAGCCAGGCCGTGTGCAGCAACAGGGTGCGGGTCTCCCGGGGGAGATGGCCGAAAACTTCTGTGGCGAAGTAATCGTCGAAATGCGTGGAGTCGAACTCCACCTTCCCGCGGCTGGTCGGCCCGCCCTGGCCAAGCAGCAACGCCAGCCCTCCCACCCAGCCCCGGGTGATCTCCTGCAGGCGGCGCACGTCTTCTTCCGGTAGATCGTTTCCATCAGCCAGCAGGTCGATGATTGCCCGGCTTTCCTCGTCCGTAAGCTGCAGACGATCCCTGCCGAGATGGACCAGGCGACCGGTCAGGCGGAGGCGGGCGCACCGGGCAGGCGGCGGACACCGACCGGTGACGATGACCCGGGCACCCGCCGGGACCTCCTCCAGCCCGTGTTGCAGGATGTCGTGGAAGCCCGATTCCCCGTCTACGGCCTCGATGTTGTCCAGTACCAGCACCGGGGATGGTCCGAGAGTGGCGAACAGTTCCCGAAAGAAGCGGCGCGCGAAGGCGAACTCTCCCGACTGGTACTCGGGCGTGAGCAGGGGCAGGAGACGATCGTTGGCTCCCTTCAGTCGGGCATGACCTTCGCCAAGGTAGTGAAAGAAAGAGGCAATATCATTGTCGGCAGGGTCCACCCGGTACCAGAGGGGTGTGATGTTCCGCTCGGCCAGGTAGCTGGCCACCAGGGTGGTCTTGCCGGCACCGCCCGGCGCCGAGATCCAGATGACCGGATGGGCGCTCAGTGCATCCAGCTCCGCGAACAGGCGCGTACGCGGGTGAATCCTGTCCGGAAGCGGCGCAGTGAACTTGGCATACGAGAGCGTCATGCCGGGCCTGATCCGTTACAGGATAGGGTGATCCGACGCCGCTCGCAGGACGCATCGGCCGGTTTCGTAAACGGGTCGAAACAAGGCGGCAAACCGGTCCTTCTCGGACAGTTTTTGGCAGAATTTCGTGCGCACCACCAGATGATCTCCCATTCAAGCCGGTATTTGCGCAATCATAGCAGGGAATCATGGGAATCCGTATCGCAGGATGGCGTTATCCTGTCTGCGCTTTGAGTGCACATCAAGGAATCTGATTATCCATTCCCGCATGGCACATACCGTATAAACCTCCCAGCGGATTGTCCCGACCGCGAACGATGCGGTACAGTTACATCTCACTTGCTTCAGGACTTCGCCCCGGCATGACACGACGTCATCTGTTCCTTCTTCTCGGATTTCTGCTTCTCGCCGCCTGCGCGACGACGCCCGACCCCCAGGTCCGGCAACAGGAATACACCGAAGCCATGCAGGCGGTGAAGAACGGCCGGTA
>JALVBM010000225.1 GCA_027010665.1 Chromatiales bacterium | reverse complement strand
TGATCTTCTCCAGCGTGTCCTTTTCGTACTGCATGTACTGCTTGCACACTTCCACCAGCTTGGGCAGCTCGTCGTGCCGCTGCTTGAGCAGCACATCGATGTTGGACCAGGCCTTGGACACACCGTGCTTGAGCGTGACCAGGTTGTTGTACAGAAACACGGCGTAGATGCCGACGACCAGGATCACGGCAAGCAGGATCAGGGCAGGCAGACTCATGGATACTCGGCTCCCAAAATGGATAAGGTATTGACAGACGGGGAAGATAGCACAGGAAGGCCATCGAATGGCGTGATGCCGATGGCAGGGTTTACACCACCAGATCGAGGGGATCGATACGCGATTCCCTTCCTCCCGCTGCCGTTTCAGCCCCGGCACGATAGGTCTCCTCGAGCCGCTGCCGAAGCTGGCGGGTACGCACATGCTCGTCGACGCTTGCCCGTTCCGATTCGTGGCGGGCATCGGTGACCCAGCGCCCACGCAGAGCCGATTGCAGGGTGACTTGGTCATCGGCTTCCGGACTCGGTAGCGATTCCCTTTCGGGCCGCGGTGTCTGCCACTGACCTTCGCGGGAATGCCGATCACCACCGGGACTCGCCGCCACGACCGGGCGCTTGTCCGCCATCGAAACCTGGGTGCGAATCTCCATAACCACAATTCTAGTCGAAAGTGGTCATATATTCACCAGCACTGTCAAAGGGCATTTTTAATTCACATTAAAAATAACTTGTAATTATTTGTTTTGTTTATGTATTTTGTTTTTTCTGCATCATGTCCCGGGTTGGGTATGCGCTTTGTCAGATTGTTTTCAGTGGTCGGTAATATCTTAATAGCGACTTGATTCCGAAGATTCTCCCATGTTCCGGCCATTCTCCCGTCTCAACCGCAGCCCCTTCGTCCCCCCTGCCGACGATGGCCACTTCCCGTTGCTCGAAAGACCCTGGGGCGCCCGTCTGCATCATCAGCCCGTCAATTCCGTTTTCCGGCACGGTTCATGAACTTCCGGGTTCTGTTCCTGTTGCTGGCCTGGTTCCTGCCAGCGCCATCGTCGGCCACGGTTCGACCATCAGTGGCGTTCTGGTATGCGCCGGATCCGCCACTGCATCTGTTGCGCCACTTCGATCGGCTGGTGGTGGAACCGGAAAACCTGCCCGCCGCGGCCATCGCGGAATTTCAACAGGATGGACGCGAACTCGTTGCCTACGTGAGTGTTGGCGAGGTGCATGCCGATCGGCCCTGGTTCGCGGAACTGGATCCGGACTGGTTGCTGGGTGACAACCCCGACTGGGGTGGCGCCATTGTCGATCTGGCCAATCCGGCATGGCGGCAGTGGCTGTTGCGGCATCGTTTCCGGCCGCTGTGGCAGGCCGGCTACCGGGGATTTTTCCTCGACACCCTGGACAGCTATCGCCTGGCCGTCACGGACAAGGCGGCGCAGGAACGGCAACGGGCCGGCCTGGTGGCGCTGATTGCGCAATTGCGCCAGGCGTTCCCCTCGGCTCTTCTTCTGGTCAACCGGGGATTCGAGGTACTCCCGCGCATCGCTTCCTTCATCGACGGCGTTGCGGCCGAATCCCTGTTCGCGGGCTGGGATGCCACGAGCGAGCGGTACGTGCCGATTGCCAGAGACGATCGCGAGTGGCTGCTGGCTCGACTGCGCGAGATCCGGGACGCCTATCCCGAACTGGCGGTCATGGTTCTGGACTACGTGGCGCCGGGCGAACGGGCGCGAGCCCGGGACGTGGCCCGGCGCATCCAGGCACTGGGGTTCGTTCCCTGGGTTTCCAGCATCGGCCAGGACATGGTCGGTATCGGCGCTGTGGAAGTCCTGCCGCGGGAAGTCCTCATGCTCTACGACAGCCGGCAGACACCACAAGGCGCGCTGGCCGATGCAAACATCCACCGCCTGGCCGCCATGCCGGTGGAATACCTGGGCTACGTCCCCGTCTACCACGACCTGGCCACGGGCCTGCCCAACGGCCCACTGAAGGGGCGATACGCAGCCGTCATCGCCTGGCTGGGCGGACGAGAGTCGACGCCCGGTTATGCGGCCTGGCTGCTCGCCCGCAAACGGGAAGGCGTACCTTTCCTGCTCCTGGGGGATCCCGGCTTCGAGCCGGAGACGGATTTCCTGGCCATGCTAGGACTCGAAGGCATCAACCCCGACAGTCCGGGGCCCTGGCAGCCCGGGAAACAGGCTGCGTGGTTCGGTCTGGAAGCGCCGATTACACCCCGCCTGCAACGGGTTTCGGGCGTCTTGCCACTGCCCGGCAGCGCCAACCGCGTCCACCTGCTGCTGCATGACGATCAGGGACACGAACTGGCCGGCGTGGTCACGGGGCCGTGGGGCGGCATGGCCTTCTCGCCATGGGTGGTCGAAACCACGCTCGACAACCGCAATCGCTGGCTGCTCGACCCGTTCGTGTTGATCGAAAAGGCCCTGCGTCTGCCCGACCTGCCCATGCCTGACGTGACCACCCTCAACGGCCGGCGACTGTGGATGAATCACATTGACGGCGACGCCTTCGTCAGCCGGGCCGAGTTCCGCGGCCGTCCCCTGGCTGCCGGGGCCATTCTGGAACGCATCCTCACCCGTTACCGGGTTCCTCACACGGTCTCGGTGGTGGAAGGCGAAATCGGTCCCGAGGGGCTCTATCCCGAGGAGTCCCGCGAGCTGGAATCCCTGGCCAGACGCATTTTCGCGCTGCCCCATGTGGAAGCGGCCAGCCACGGTTTCAGCCATCCGTTCGAATGGGGCCGTTTCCGCGAGGGCCAACCCGCCGGCGGCGATGTCACGCTGCCGATCCCCGGCTACCGGCTCAACCTGCAACGGGAACTGCTCGGTTCGCTGGCCTACGTGAACCGCCTGCTGCCAGGCGGCAAGCAGGCCCGGGTGTTCCTCTGGACCGGCGACTGCCTGCCACCGGAGCGGGCCGTGGCCCTTCTGGACGACGCCGGCTATCTGAACATGAACGGCGGCGATACCGTGATCCGCAAGGCCCTGCCACTGCTCGCCGCCGTCTCGCCCATGGCCCGTCCGCTGGGAAATCACCTGCAGGTCTATGCGCCGGTCTCCAACGACAACGTGTACACCAACCGGTGGCAAGGCCCTTTCTGGGGCTTCCGCCAGGTCATCGAGACCTTCGAAATGACCGATCGGCCACGGCGGCTGAAACCCATCGACATCTACTATCATTTCTATTCCGGCACCAAGATCGCATCGCTGCGCGCCCTGGAGCAGGTTTACACGTGGGTCGGAAAACAGGAAACCACGCCCGTCTTTGTCAGCGAATACATTCCGCTGGTAAAGGAATTCCGCGACATCAGCCTGGCGCGCCGGGCCGACGGGCGCCTGCAATATCGGGGAATCCGGACCTTGCGTTCCTTGCGACTGCGCAAGGGTGGCATCGACCGCGACCGTAGCCAGGGGCTGGCCGGCATGCGCCGCCTGCACGACGGCCTCTACCTGCATCTGTCCGGCCCCCGTCCCTTGCTGACGCCCGCAGCCACCGACCGCGGCGCGCACCCTTATCTGCTTCAGGCCAACGGCCATCTGCAACGCTGGGAACCGCTGAAAAACGGCCGCATCCGCGTGCAACTGACCGCCCATGTGCCCCTGCATTTCGAGATAGGCGGGGTTTCAGAGGGCTGTCGGCTCGTGGTGGGCACGCGGCGACTTGCTGCCGGCAACGCGCGGGACGGCCGGGTCTTCTTCCGACTCCGCAAGAGGCATTTCGATGGCGCCCTTGAATGCCGGTAAGGAAGAACGCCTGGTCAGCCCGGCTGGCCTGGTCCTGATGCTGGCGGCGGTGCTGGCCGCGCTGTGGTTCCTGTTGCCGGAGCAGGCGCGCTTCCAGACCCGGCAGGCAATGGAGAAACCGGATGCCCTGTCCATTGCCTATCTGCGCGCCGTGCTGCAGGGCGATCCACAGCGAGACGACCTGAGAATAAACCTGGTGCGCCAGTTGCTCACCCTCGGCGAACTGGATGAAGCCGAACGACTGCTGGCGCAACGGCAGCCCGACGACCCCGGGCTTGCCGCGCAGGCGCGTCTGCTGGGCATCGAGCTGCGTCTGCGCCGGGCCATCGAGCGGCCCGATGCCGATCGCGCCGGCCTGCGCGAAGCCATCCTGTCGGAACTCGTGGACCTGCCGGTCATCCCTGACACACAAGAGGATCTGGTCCGCCTGGCCGAACTGGCCCTGCAGGCGGGCGAACCCGCGCTGGCCGCGGACATCGCGCGCCGGCTCGCCCGCAGCGATGCGCGCACGGCATCCCGCTGGTGGCGGCGTGCCGGGCGCTGGGCCCTGGCCGCCGGCGAACCGCTGGCCGCCAGTGACGATTACGCCCGCGCCGCCACGACCGGCAATGATCCGCGACTGGCCGTTCGCGCCATCGACGCGGCGCTCGCCGCCGGCCGGCCCCGACGGGCAATGACACTCGCCCGCCGTTTCCTCGAACGCTGGCCGGATGCGCCTGACCTGCTGGCCCGCGGCGTGGACGTGGCCCTGCAGGTCAATCGACTCGAGACTGCCGAGATCTGGAACCGGCGCTATCTGGCCACAAATCCGGACGATCTCGCCGCCTTGCGGCGGCAACGGGACATCGAACTGGCGCTGGGCCGGCTCAAGCCCGCCGCAAGACTGGCGCGCCGGATTGCCAAGCGCACCGATGCCAACCGTGACGATTGGTTGCAACTGGCGCGCATTCTCGAATGGAGCGGCGATCCCGATGCCGCGCTGGATGCCTGGCAGCGACTGGCCGATGGTGAACCCTCAACCGAACGGGAAGTCCGCCGCCTGGCGCGAATGCTGCTCGACCTCGACGCCGAGATCGACAGCCTGCAGCGCCAGCAACGACGGATGGGCCGGCTTGCGCAAGAGGAATTGCGCCGTCTCGCCCGGTTACTGGAACGCCGTGGCGAGCCGGAACGAGCCCTGGCGATACTGGCGGAGTTGCTCGACCGCTATCCCGGCGATGCCGAGTCCCGGCGTCTGCGACTGACGCTCCTGGTCCAGATCGGCCAGGCCGACCGGGCCCTGGCCCTGCTGGACGAACAGGCTCGCCGGCAGGGCGAGGACGATGCCTTGCGCCGGCAACGTATGACCATTCTCTGGCAGTCCCTGCGCGAGCAGGAAGCCTGGGCGGAATCCCGGCGGCTGCAGCATCCGCTGGCGTTTCGCGACCCGGCCGACGGAACCCTGCAGGCGGAACTAGCCTGGCGCCACGGCGACTACGCCCTTGCCGAGCGGCTCTACACCCGTCTGTACGCCATGTACGCCGGGCAAACCCTCTCGGCCGAAGCCGACGAAATCACTCGGCAACGGGTGTGGCAGATCCATGAACGGCTGATTCGCCTGGCCGACGAACGGGGCGATGTACAGCGCGCCAGCGAGGTGGGCCTGCATGGCTGGCGCCAGCTCGGCGATCCGGATCTGCTGTGGCTCAGCCTGCAGGTGGCGATCCATCACCATGACCACGCCGCCATGGAACGGCTCCTGAAACTGGCCCTCGCCCAGCCCGACCGCCACGGGCGCCTCGGAACCGCCATGCTGGAGATGGCCACCTGGAAACATCGTCATGGCCATGTGCGGGAAGCCGAAGCCTTCTACCGGGAGCTACTGGCGAGTAACCCGCGGGCCCGGGAAGCCCGCGTGGGCCTGCTGTGGCTGTACGTGGACACGCAACAACGCGCGCCGCTGCGACGGCATCTGCTCGCCTGGCAACGGGAGGCCCTGAATGACAGCCGCTACTGGCCCGTGTACGCCGCCGGCTGGACGCTGCTCGACGAACCGGCCCGCGCCCTGCCCTGGATCGAGCGCCGGGTCCGACTCACGCCAGCCGATCCCCTCTGGCTGCTTACCTGGGCCGATGCCCTGGAAGCCCTGGATCGCCGGGATTCGGCCTGGCGCGTCCGCCGCCATGCCCTGGGACTCGGCACGGGCGAGCTGCGCCAGCATCTGATCTCGCGCCGGAAACTGGACGAAACCGATCAGGCGCTCCTGCGCGCCCTGCGACGGGAATACGGTCTGGCCCGCATCGATGCGGTGGTGGCATCGCTGGCGCCGGAACAGCTCGACGCCGTATTCCTGACAAGCTGGTACCTCAGCGACGAGCGTGACGATCGGGCCCGGCTCTGGCTGCTTCGGCAGCAGCAGTCGCGCCTTGCGCAACCGGCCTGGCAGCAAATCAGCCTGGCCCTGCTCGACAACGACGCGGCGCGCATCGCCGAACTGCTGGAAGGCCCGGGCCTGTCCGGCCTCGATCGAGTCAGGGGGCTGGCCCGCCTTGGCCGGCGAGACGAAGCGCTGGCCCTGGCCCTGGATCGGATCCGTCCGGAAGCCGGGATTGCCACTCGCCAGGCCGCCACCGTCTGGGCGGCCAAACTCTACCGTGATCTGCCCACCAGCCTGATGGCCGCTCTTCTCGGCCGGCAAATTGGTCAACTGGGCATTGCAGGCGGGGAACTGGCATTGCGCTTCAGTCGCCGCAACCTCTCGCTGCATGGCCGGTTCGAGCGCGGGCGTCTGGATATCGATCCGGCCCGATATGATCTCGCCGGCCGCGACACGGAACGGATCCTCGCCGCTGGTCTCGAATGGCTTGGCCAGCGCCAGCGACTGTGGTTCGAATTCGGCCGCAACCAGCGCGCCGATCGCACCACGCCCCTGGCGCGGCTCGGCTGGCGCACACGGCTCGCGCGCCAGGGCGAACTGCGCATCGAGGGGGGGCGTGGCCTGCGCAGCGAAGCCAGTGAAACCATTCGCGCCGACGGCCTCAAGGATGAACTGCTGTTGGCCTGGTATCAGCCCCTGACCGGCCGCACGGCTGTCCGGATCGGACTTGGCCGGCGCGATTTCCGCAGCCGCAGCGACCACATGCTCGCCCGGGGCCGGTTCGTCGAGGCAAGTCTCGGCGAACAACTCGCCATGGGCACCAACACCCTCGGTATCCGCCTGCAGGGCACCTGGCTGGACAACGATCTGGCCGCCCGCCTGCCGCCGGACATGGCCGCCCGCCTGCCGCCCGGCGCGGTGGTGGCAGACGTGATTCCCGCCGAATACGCGGCGCTTGGCATCGGCGCTTCGCTCGCCCGTGGCACGCCCATGGACCGCGCCCCCCGGGTCGGCGGACTGCGCTACACGCTCGATGGCTGGTTCGGACCGGTGTGGCCCGAACGTCGTCTGGGTTATGCCTTCCAGGCCGCCATCGGCAGCCGCCTGTTCGGCTCCGACGAGCTGGCGCTGTCACTGACCTACAGCGACGTGCTCAACGTGGTCGCCGGCCAGACCAACACCAGTCTGCGGTTGCAATACCGCTACTTTTTCGGCCGTTGAAAAAAGCATCCCGACTTCCGTGATAACCCAGTAGAATTGCCGCCAACCAAAGGACGAGAACCATGATGAAAAGGCTGCTCCCGATCCTCCTGCTCCTGACCGCCTGTTCCAGTCAGCAGGTCCAGCAGGGGGTCACCCTCCCCCGCGATGCCCGCTGGGCGCTGTTGCCGCTAGTCAACCTCTCCGAGGCGCCCCGCGCCGGGGAACGGGCCCGGCGACTGGTGGAAGCCGCCTTGCGCGCCCGTGGCGTGGAACCGGTGCTCGCACCCACGCCGCGCGCGCCGGAGGCACTGCCCCTGCTCGACGACCGGGTCCGGCTCGACAAGGCTCTGGCCTGGGCCCGCCGGGAACGCATCCGCTATGCCGTGACCGGCTCGGTGGAAGAATGGCGCTACAAGAGCGGCCTCGACGGCGAACCGGCGGTAGGCCTGAGCCTGCGCATCGTCGAGATTCCGGAGGGTCGCGTGGTATGGGTGGGATCCGGCGCCCGCACGGGCTGGGGCTACGCCAACCTCAGCGGCACCGCGACGCGGGTCATCGACGATCTGCTCGACACCCTGCAACTGGCATCCGACACCCCGGCACACTGAGCCGGTCCGCCCGTGTCGTTTCTCTTTTCCGAGCCCCGGGAACCCCAAAGCCTCCGGCGACGTGTCGGTGCCTGGCTGGAGACCCTGCTCATCCTGCTGGTCTTTCTGCTGGCCGGCTTCTGGATCAATCAGGACGATCCGTTCTTCCTGCGCGCCGAATTTCCCTGGCTCATTCTGGCTCCCCTGCTGCCGGCCCTGCGCTACGGTTTTCATCACGGTTTCCTGGCCGCCCTGGTGCTGGTGGCGTTGCTGGCGCTGGCCTGGCAGGCAGATCTGTTCACGGGCCCCCGGTTTCCGGCCGAGCTGGCGGTGGGCATGCTGATCGTCGGCATGCTCAGCGGCGAATTCGCCGACAGCTATACGCGCCGGCTCAACCAGCAGCGGGTCATCAACGACTATCAGCGGTTGCGCCTGGACGAATTCACCCGCAACTATCATTTGCTCAAGGTCTCACACGACCGTCTGGAGCACCGCCTGGCCGCCTCCGGCCACTCCCTGCGCGGGGCACTGCTCGAATTGCGCAAGCACCTGTCGCCGGGCAGCGGCGACGATCTGTCCTCCCAGGCACAGCGCATCATGGCGCTCTTCACAGCCTATGGGTGGGTCCAGGTCGCCGCGCTGTATGCCGTGCGCAACCGGCGCATGGTGATCCGTCCACTGGCCATGACCGGCCAAATCGGCGCCGTGGACCCATTCGATCCCATGGTCCGCCGCGCGCTCGTCGAGGGTCGCATGGCCACTCTCACCCAGGAACGGCTGAGCGACGAGGAGGCCGCCGAGCGGGATCTGCTGGCCGTGGTGCCGCTGGTGGATGTGTCCGGCCATGTCTGGGCCATCGTCTGTATCCGTGAAATGCCGTTCATCGCCCTGCAGGAAGAAAACCTGCGCCTGTTCGCGGTGCTCGGTGGGCACATTGGCGACATCCTCTCTGCCGCGCAACGGCAGCGCGGCCCGGAATCGGATCCCGAACTGTCCGCCTTCATGACCGACCTGCGCCGGGCGCTGGCGGATCACCGTCTGTATGACTTGCCGGCCCTGGTCGTGGTCATCACCTTGCCGGCGGATCATCCGGAAGCGGAAGAAATGGCCCGCCTGTTCGTCAGCCAGTCCCGCGGGCTGGACCGCATCTGGCAACCGGACGACGATCCACATCGACTGTTTCTGCTGATGCCCCTGACCCATCCGGAAGAACTCGACCCTTATCGCAATCGCATGGATCGGGCGCTGGCCGAACGCTTCGGACATGGAATGGATGAACTGGGCATCCACATCCGTTCCCATGTCCTGCAGCGCCGGGACGATCCTGAGACACTCCTGGAGACCTTGCGTGAAACCGTGGCCGTCGCTGGGCATACCGACCCTGATCTTCGCCGCCCTGGCGCTTGAGCTGGCCGGCGCGCTGAGTCTGCTGCCGGGGGTGCCGACGGCCTTCGGCGGCTGGCCGGTCTTTCTCGTGCTGCACCTGGCCGCCGCCCTGAGCCTGGCGCTGGTGCTGTTCCGGCTGTTTCCCCGTCCCTACCGCCGGCCACGCCGGCACAGCGCGGTGACCCTGTTCGTGCTGGCCGCCAGCATTCCGGTCTTCGGCATTCCCGGCCTGCTGTTCGGCATTCTGGCCGCGCTCTACCTGCCACGTCGCGAACCGCCCTCCCCCTTCCAGACCGTCGCCATTCCCGAACTGCCCTTCCGGCCGCTGGCGGTGAGCGAACAGCCTCTCTTCGGCAGCGGCGGCCTGATCGGCATCCTGCGCAACGCGCCGGATCCCGAAAAGCGCATCCAGGCGGTAATGGCCACGCGCCAGCTCCGCGATCAGGACGCCGTACCCATCCTGCGCCAGGCCTTGCGGGATCCGGAAGACGACGTGCGCCTGTTGGCCTACTCGCTGCTCGACGGCAAGGAACAGCGTATCAACGAAGCGATCCGTCGCCTGCTGGAAGAACTGGAAACCGCCACCGGGCAGCGTGCCGGTCTGCTGCATCGGCACGTAGCCAGCCAGTACTGGGAACTGGCCTATCTGGGCTTGGCCTCCGGGGACGTGTACGACCATGTCCTCCAGCAGGTGCTCTTCCATTGCGACGCTGCCCTGGCCGAACTCGGCCGCCTGCATGGCCTGCTCTACCAGCGGGGACGGGTGTTGCTCCGGCTGGGCCGGTGGGAAGAAGCCGAAGCCGCCTTTCACGAAGCGCTGGAGCGCGGCATGGGCGAGGCCGACATCCTGCCCTATCTGGCCGAAATCGCCTATCTCCGCCGCCACTGGGTCGGCGTGATCGACTGCCTGCGGCGACTCGATCCGCAAGTGCTGGCCGAGCCACCGCTATCGCTGGTAGGCCGCTTCTGGGGCGTCACCACATGAGATCCTGGCATGATGTCATCGACCGCCGGGAACCGGCCGATGTGGCCTTCCTGCTGGAGGGCACCTACCCCTACGTCAGCGGCGGGGTATCGAGCTGGGTGCATCAAATCATCAACGGTTTTCCCGAATTGCGCTTTTCCCTGATCTTTCTCGGTGGCAGGCGCGATCTCTACGATGGAATCAAGTATCCCCTGCCGGACAACGTCTGCCATCTCGAATGCCACTATCTCACCGATTCCTGGCGCCATACCACGGCCCGCCCCCGACCGGGCAACACGCAGGCCTTCGCCCGCAGCGCCGAACTGCACGCGGCTTTGCGTCAACGCCAACAGCCGCTGCCCGAAACCTTGCTGGACCCTGTCCTGAAGTCGCTCGGTCGGCCTGGCGCTCTCACCCGTGAAGACTTCCTGTTCAGCGAAGCCGCCTGGAACCAGGTCACCGACCACTATGAACGATTCTGTACCGATCCGTCCTTCGTGGATTACTTCTGGACCGTGCGCACCATCCACGGTCCCCTGTTCCTGCTGGCGGAAATCGCCGACCGGCTGCCGCCGGCGCGCATGCTGCATACCGTGTCCACCGGCTATGCCGGCATGCTCGGCGTGCTGGCGCACCGCCGCCAGGGCCTGCCCCTGCTGCTCTCCGAACACGGCATCTATACCAAGGAACGCAAGATCGATCTTGCCCAGGCCGACTGGATCACAGACGCACGCGAGGCGTTCGGCGGCACTCTGGACGAGGACGTCAGTTACATCCGCCATCTGTGGATCCGCTTTTTCGAGGGCCTCGGACGCATGGCCTACGACTCGGCCGAGACCATCGTGGCGCTCTATGAAGGCAACCGCCAGCGACAGATTGCCGACGGCGCCGATCCGGCCCGCTGCCGCATCATTCCCAACGGCATCGACGTACAGCGTTTTCTGCCGGTACGCGAAGCGCGACCAGCGACCCCGCCGCCTGTGCTGGGCCTGATCGGCCGGGTGGTGCCGATCAAGGACATCAAGACCTTCATCCGCGCCCTGCGCGGCATCTGCAACGCCATTCCCGATGCCGAAGGCTGGATCATTGGACCCGAGGACGAAGATCCGGAATACGCCCAGGAATGTCGCAACCTGGTAGCCAGTCTCGGCCTCACCGATCAGGTGAAGTTTCTCGGCTTCCAGAAGGTGGACGAGGTGCTCAAGGAGATTGGCCTGTTGGTGCTGACCTCCATCTCCGAGGCCCTGCCTCTGGTCATTCTGGAAGGTTTTGCCGCCGGCGTGCCAGCACTGGCCACCGAGGTGGGCGCCTGTGCCGAACTCATCGAGGGTAGTTCGCCGGAAGATCGCGCTCTGGGGCAGGCCGGCGCGGTTGTGCCCATCGCCAATCCGGACGAAACGGCGGCCGCCGCCATCGCCTTGCTCAGCGATCCGCAACGCTGGCAGGCGGCCAGTCGGGCCGCCATCGCCCGGGTGGAACGCTACTACGATCAAAAACGCATGTTCGACGAATACCACCAGCTCTATCACCAGTGCCTGGAGACCCCGATGGCGGCCGAAAACGGGGCGCACGACTGATGGCCGGCATCGGTTTCGAACTGCGCCGCCTGCTGCGCCGCGATTCCTATCTCGGCCTGTTGGAGGCCTACGGCTACGCCGGCCTGATCAGCTCCGGCCCCTGGGTGCTGTCCATCATCGGCGTGCTGCTCATCGGCCTGATGAGCCTGGGCACGACCGGCGATCGGGGCGAAGTGGTCCAGTTCTTGGTCTCGGTCACCTGGCTGATGGCCGGTTCCCTGATCCTCACCGGCATCCTGCAACTCCTGTTCACCCGTTTCATCGCCGACCGCCTCTTCGAGAAGAAAAGCGACGTCGTGGTTCCCAATCTGATGGGGGCGCTCACCCTCACCAGCCTGGCGGCCATGCTCATCGGCGTGCCGGTGATCCTGTTCGGCTTCCAGGCAACCCCCATCTACGAGCTGAGTCTGCTCACCACCTTCGTGGTGCTCTGCGACATCTGGATCGTGGTGGTCTTTCTCACCGGCATGAAGGCCTATCGGGTCATCCTGCTGGTGTTCGTCGTCGGCTACGCCACCTCGGTGCTGGCGGCGCTGTTCCTGGCCGGCCAGGGCGCCGGCCTCGCCGGCCTGATGTTCGGCTTCCTCAGCGGACAGGCGCTGTTGTTGTTCCTGATCCTGTGGCTGGTGATTCGCCAATATCCCGGTGAGCGTTTCGTCGAATACCGTTTCCTGCGCCGGGGCCAGGTTTACTGGAGTCTGGCCGGCACGGGATTCTTCTACAACCTCGCCATCTGGGCCGACAAGTTCATGTTCTGGTTCAATCCCGCCACTTCCGAACCGGTCATCGGCCCGTTTCGGGCTTCCGTCATCTACGACATCCCCATCTTTCTCGCCTACCTGTCCATCATTCCGGGCATGGCCGTGTTCCTGGTGCGTATCGAAACCGATTTTGCCGAAATCTACGATCGCTTCTACGACTCGGTGCGCGAGGGCGACACACTGCAACACATTCGTCTCTACAAACAGCGCATGGTGCAGATCGTGCGCCAGGGCATATACGAGATCTTCAAGATTCAGGGCATGACCGTGGTCATCCTGTTCCTGCTCGGTCCGCACATCCTCGATGCGCTGGGCATTTCCCGCCTGTATCTGACCCTGTTCAGCATCGATCTGGTCGCCGTGGGGGTTCAGGTTCTGCTGCTGGCCATCCTCAACGTCCTGTTCTATCTCGACCGGCTCTGGACGGCCTTTGCCGTCTGCCTGCTGTTTCTGGCCAGCAATGTGTTTTTCACCTGGCTGACCCTGCTGGCCGGCCCCGAATTCTACGGACTGGGATTTGCCGCCGCGGTCATCCTTGCCAGCCTGGTCGGCCTGACACTGCTCTCACGGCAACTGGCGCGGCTGGAATACGAAACCTTCATGCTGCAATGACGGCGGCCCCGTTTGCATCGCCGCCGGATCTGGGCTAAACACAGGACATGCCGGCTTTCCCCGCTTCCCTTACCGCGCTTGTGTTCGCCGTCGCCCTGTTGGGCGGTTGCAGCGGTGCGCCCGTGCGCCAACATGGAAATGACGAAGCCATGCGGGAACGTCTTCTCGCCATCGCCATGGAAATGCTTGGCACCCCTTACCGCTATGGTGGCCGCTCGCCGCGGGAAGGTTTCGACTGCAGCGGCCTGGTGCAGTACACCCATCGTCAGGCCGGCATCGACGTCCCGCGCACCGCCCGGGCCCAGTACAACGCTTCGAAACCGGTCTCCCGCCGGC
>JALVBM010000224.1 GCA_027010665.1 Chromatiales bacterium | reverse complement strand
GTCCGGTTCCGCTCCTGGCGGAACCGTCGAGTCCGGCCTTCGGCACCATACGAAACGAAAAAACCGGGGCTTTGCCCCGGTTTTTTCGTTTCAGGGCCGAGTGGCGAGGGCCGAGGGACGAGGAGGGGGAGATCGCCGCCTTGTTCTTCTTTATGTAGGGTGGGTCAAGCGAAGCGGACCCACCGAAATCCCCGACGGCGAGCAAGAAGATAAACTCATTTCCATGCCCGCGAAAGACCACCCGAATTGACGGTTTTTCCCTGCCCAAAACCGGGAACGACGCGGCACGTTTTTCACCATTTTCGGGAATCTGTGGTCATTTCCGATGAACGGGGTAAGGTACTGTTTTGTCTGCCCAACTTGGCACCAACCAGGATAGGGTTGGCTTTATGCAGCGATAAGAATGGGAAACTTGACACCCTTTTGCCGCCTGCCTAGACTGCCTCTCACTGTGCCGGCGGCACGAACACAACGATAAGAAGACCGCGCTTCGCGGACACCCATCGGGGCAGAGGAAATCATGCTGGAAAACTACCTGCCGATCCTGATCTTCATCATCTTTGGTCTGGCAGTCGGCGGGATCATGATTCTGCTGGGCTTCATCCTGGCGCCGTCCCGTCCCGACAGCGAAAAGCTCTCGCCCTATGAGTGCGGCTTCGAGGCCTTCGAGGATGCGCGCATGAAGTTCGACGTGCGCTACTACCTCGTTGCCATCCTGTTCATCATCTTCGATCTGGAAATCGCCTTTCTGTTTCCCTGGGCCATCGTGCTCAAGGAAATCGGCTGGTTCGGCTTCTTTGCCATGAGCCTGTTCCTGGGGATCCTGGTGGTGGGCTTCATCTATGAATGGAAGAAGGGGGCGCTGGAATGGGAGTAGAAGGCGTCCTCAAGGAAGGTTTCGTTACCACCCAGGCCGACAAGCTCATCAACTGGGCGCGCACCGGCTCCCTGTGGCCGATGACCTTTGGCCTGGCCTGCTGCGCGGTGGAGATGATGCACTCCGCCGCGGCCCGCTACGATCTGGATCGTCTGGGCATCATCTTCCGGCCCAGTCCCCGCCAGTCCGACGTGATGATCGTCGCCGGCACCCTGGTCAACAAGATGGCGCCGGCCCTGCGCAAGGTGTACGACCAGATGGCCGAGCCGCGCTGGGTGATCTCCATGGGCTCCTGCGCCAATGGCGGTGGCTACTATCACTATTCCTATTCCGTCGTGCGCGGCTGTGACCGCGTGGTGCCGGTGGACATCTACGTGCCCGGCTGCCCGCCCACCGCCGAGGCCCTGATCTACGGCATCCTGCAACTGCAGAACAAGATCCGCCGCACCAACACCATCGCCCGCTGAGCCCATGTCCGCATACTACGAAGAACTGCTGGAAACCCTGCAGGAACGCCTTGGCGAGGCGGTGGTCGCGCCGCGCGTGGCCTTCGGCGAGCTCACCTTCGAGACGCCGCCGGCGAAACTGCTCGACACCTGCCGCGTCCTGCGCGACGACGACGCCTTCGCCTGCGCCCAGCTCATCGATCTGTGTGGCGTGGACTATGCCGAGTACGGCGAGCAGCCCTGGACGGGGCCGCGCTATGCCGTGGTCTATCACCTGCTGTCGATCCGCCACAACCACCGCATTCGCCTCAAGTGTTTCATCGACGGCGAGCCGCCGCGCATCGACTCGGTCATCGACATCTGGAACTCGGCCAACTGGTTCGAGCGCGAGGCCTTCGATCTGTTCGGCATCCTGTTCGAGGGCCATCCCGATCTGCGCCGCATCCTCACCGACTACGGCTTCGTCGGCCATCCCTTCCGCAAGGACTTCCCGCTCTCGGGCAACGTGGAGATGCGCTACGACCCCGAACGCCAGCGTGTGGTCTACGAGCCGGTGACCGTCGAGCCGCGCGTCAACCAGCCACGCATCATCCGCCACGACAACCGCTATCTGGATCCGGCCAGCGAGGAGCGCGGCGATGCCTGAGATCCGCAACTACACGGTCAACTTCGGTCCCCAGCATCCGGCCGCCCACGGCGTGCTGCGCCTGGTGCTGGAGATGGACGGCGAGGTGGTCCAGCGTGCCGATCCCCACGTGGGCCTGCTGCACCGCGCCACCGAGAAGCTGGCCGAGTACAAGATCTACAACCAGTCCATCCCCTACATGGACCGGCTCGACTACGTGTCGATGATGGTCAACGAACATGCCTACGTGCTGGCCATCGAGAAGCTGCTCGGCATCGAGGCGCCCATCCGCGCCCAGTACATCCGTGTCATGTTCGACGAGATCACCCGGCTGCTGAACCACCTCATGTGGCTGGGCACCCATGCCCTCGACGTGGGCGCCATGACCATGTTCCTCTACTGCTTCCGCGAGCGCGAGGATCTGATGGACATGTACGAGGCGGTCTCCGGCGCGCGCATGCACGCGGCCTACTATCGCCCCGGCGGCGTGTACCGGGATCTGCCCGACAGCATGCCGAAGTACACCGAAACGAAGTACCGGGACGCGGACGAAGTCAAGCGCATGAACGCCAACCGCGAGGGCAGCCTGCTCGACTTCATCTGGGACTTCACCGAGCGCTTCCCCGGCTACGTGGACGAGTACGAGACCCTGCTCACCGACAACCGGATCTGGAAGCAGCGCACCGTGGGCATCGGCGTGGTCTCGCCGGAGCGGGCCCTGCAACTGGGCTTCACCGGCCCCATGCTGCGCGGCTCCGGCATCGAGTGGGATCTGCGCAAGAAGCAGCCCTACGAGGTCTACGACCGGCTCGACTTCCAGATCCCCATCGGCGTCAACGGCGACTGCTACGACCGCTACCTGGTGCGGGTGGAGGAGATGCGCCAGTCCAACCGCATCATTCGCCAGTGCGTGGAATGGCTGCGCAAGAACCCCGGCCCGGTGATGCTGGAGAACCACAAGATCACGCCGCCGAAGCGGGTGGAGATGAAGGAACAGATGGAAGCCCTGATCCATCACTTCAAGCTCTTCACCGAAGGCTACGTGCTGCCCGAGGGCGAGGCCTATGCGGCCGTCGAGCATCCCAAGGGCGAGTTCGGGATCTATCTGGTTTCCGACGGCGCCAACAAGCCCTACCGCCTGAAGATCCGGCCGCCCGGTTTCATTCATCTCGCCGCCATGGACGAGATGGCCCGCGGCCACATGCTGGCGGACGTGGTGGCCATCATCGGCACCATGGACATCGTGTTCGGAGAAATCGATCGATGACGACAGCCAGCACAGGCACGGCCAGCCGCGTGGATCTCATCAGCGCCGAGTCGCGTGCCGAGATTGATCGCTGGATCGCCAAGTATCCGCCGGATCAGAAGCGCTCGGCGGTAATGGCCGCGCTGCGCATCGTCCAGGATCAGAACAAGGGCCATCTCACCACCGAGCTGATGGACGCCGTGGCCGAATACCTGGAAATGCCACCGGTGGCGGTCTACGAGGTGGCCACCTTCTATTCCATGTACGAACTGGAACCGGTGGGCCGGCACAAAATCTGCGTGTGCACCAACATCTCCTGCATGCTGCGCGGCTCCGACGAGGTGGTGGCCCACCTGCAGGAACGGCTCGGCATCGGCCTGGGCGAGACCACGGCCGACGGCCGCTTCACCCTCAAGGAAGTGGAGTGCCTCGGCGCCTGCGTGGAAGCACCCATGTTCCAGATCGGCCAGACCTACTACGGCAATCTCACGCCGGAGAAGATCGACGAAATCCTGGAGGGGCTGGACTGATGCAGCGCGCCAGCGACAACCGGGCCGGGGAGGGCAGGCATGGCTAACGAAGTCTGCTTCCGCACCCTGCATCTCGAGCGGCCCTGGACCCTCGACAGCTATCGTAGCGTCGGCGGCTATCAGGTCGTGGAAAGAATCCTGCGCGAGAAGATCCCGCCCGAGGATCTGATCGAGGAACTCAAGACCTCGGCCCTGCGCGGCCGCGGCGGCGCCGGTTTCCCCACCGGCCTCAAGTGGAGCTTCATGCCCCGCAACGCGCCCG
>JALVBM010000223.1 GCA_027010665.1 Chromatiales bacterium | reverse complement strand
GCGAGCAGAACGTGCCGCCCTACATCATCTTCCACGACAACACCCTGATCGCCATGGCCCGCGAGCGCCCCGGCAGCGAAGACGAACTGCTGAGCCTGCCCGGCGTGGGCGAGGCCAAGCGGCAGCGTTACGGAGCGACCTTTCTGCAGGCCATCGCGGACCACATCAACGCCGGCTGAGCCTCAGCCCGCCGGCAGGTCGATAGTGAAACGGGTCAGCCCGTCTGTCGATTCGACCATCACCTGTCCCCCGTGGGCCTCGACGATTGACCTGACGATAGCCAGGCCCAGTCCCGTGCCGCCGCCGTGGCGGGCCGGATCCACGCGATAGAAACGCTCGAACAGATGGGGCAGATGCTCGGCTGCAATCGTCGGGCCCGGGTTCTCCACGGTGATGCGAACCCAGTCGCCCGTCTCGTCCAGGCGCACCCGGATGCTTTCACCGGATGGTGTGTGCCGAATGGCATTGGAGAGCAAGTTGCCGATGGCGCGACGCAGCATGGCCCGATCGGCCCGGACCCGGGCCTGGCCTTCCAGCCGCAGGCGCACTTCGCGTTCCTCGGCCAGCAGTTCGTAGTAGTCGAACAGATCCCGGATTGCCTCGGCCAGATCCACCGTCTGCCGGTTCAAGGAACGCCGGCTGTCGGCCTTGGCCAGGAACAGCATGTCATTGATCATCTGCGCCATGTTCTCGAACTCCTCGATGTTCGAGTAGAGCGTCTCCCGGTATTCCTCCACCGTGCGATCCTGGGACAGGGCCACCTGAGTCTGGGTCATCATGTTGGTGATGGGGGTGCGCAATTCATGGGCGATGTCGGCGGAAACGTTGGACAGGCGCTCGAAGGCCGACTCGACCCGATCCAGCATCTCGTTGAAGGAAACGGCCAGATCCTGCAACTCGCCAGGCAACTGCTCCGGCGCCAGGCGCAGATCCAGTTCGTCGGCGCTGATCCGGCGGATCCGCTGCACGATGTCGCGCAGAGGCGCATGCCCCTGACGCACGGCGAACCAGCCCATGAGACTGACGATGACGATGCCGCTGGCGATCATCGACCACAGGGTAACGCGGAAACTGTTGAGAAAGCGCTGGTGATAGTCGATGGGCACCGCCGTCACGATCGCGTAATCGCCCTGCTTCGCGGCCAGCCGCTGCAGCAGTACGCGGTAACGGTGCGCGTTCTGCTCGACGATGCGTACCGCCGAACCCTCCGCCGGCGCCTGCTTCGCCAGGGACACCAGATCAGGACCATGGCTAGCATAACGTACGCTGCCGTCCTGCAGGCGCACGATGAACAGGGACGCGCCGTGATGACCCACCAGAATGTCGTCGAAGCGATGGCTTTCGGTGGCGGGATCCGCGCCCCGTGCCAGCACCCGATCCACGGCCTCGAGGATGCTGCGCAATTCGCTCACGTCCTCGCTGGCGAAATGGCGCCGGATGGAATCCTCGATCAGCCAGCCGAATCCGGCGAAGACCACGGCGGTCAGGCCACCGAACAGCAGCGTCAGGCGCAGCGCCAGCGAAACGGGTCGCCGGCGGCGCGTGTGCTCATTCGGCATCGGGGACTTCCAGCATGTAGCCCATGCCGCGCACCGTGTGGATCAGTTTCGGCGAGAAGTCCTCGTCGATCTTCCTGCGCAGGCGACGGATGGCCACGTCGATGACGTTGGTGTCGGAATCGAAGTTCATGTCCCACACCTGCGAGGCAATCAGCGAGCGAGGCAAAACCTCGCCCCGGCGGCGCAGCAGCAGTTCCAGCAGGGCGTATTCTCGGGCGGTGAGATTGATGCGCCGGCCGGCGCGGGTCACACGCCGGCGCAGCAGGTCCATTTCCAGATCCGCCACCCGCAGCGTGGTCTCGGCCGGCTCCGTCCCCCGCCGGCGCAACAGGGTACGCACCCGCGCCAACAGTTCGGCAAAGGCGAAGGGTTTGACCAGGTAGTCGTCGGCACCCAGCTCCAGGCCCCGCACCCGGTCCTCCACTGAGTCGCGGGCGGTGAGGAACAGCACCGGCACCTTGCGGCCGGCATCGCGCAGGGCCTGCAGAATCCGCCAGCCGTCCACGTCGGGGAGCATCACGTCGAGGATCACCAAATCGTAATCGCCGGTCATGGCCAGATGATGGCCGTCCAGCCCGTTGCGGGCCAGGTCCACGACGAATCCGGCCTCGCTCAGCCCCTGGCGCAGGTAGTCACCGATCTTTTGTTCGTCTTCGACGATCAGGAGTTTCATGGCATCTCGCGGGTGGTCGGGAGGGACAGGATGCCAGCACGACCGGGACAGAAGGATGGCGGCAACATGACAGGATTGTAATGAACGCGTCATGGGACCGAAAGCCACCCGCCCCTATTCTGCTTACCTGCCAACACCTGTCCAGTCATCACGACGGAGGCAAGCCCGACATGAAACGACCGCAAACCGATTCCCGTCTTCTGCCCGATCCGTCCCGGCGACGTTTCGTCCAGGGGCTGGCCGCCGGCGGCGTCCTGCTGGGACTCGGCCCCGTCGTCCGACCCGCCCTGGCCGGCGACGAGACGGCCACCCGCACCGGCATGGCGCCGTTCCTCTCCGGTACCGAATTCGATCTGGTCATTGCCGAAACCCCGGTAAACTTCACCGGCGCGCCGCGCATGGCCACCACCATCAACGGCAGCATACCCGGCCCCATCCTGCGCTGGCGCGAGGGCGACACGGTCACCATCCGCGTTACCAACCGCCTGCCCGTGTCCACCTCGATCCACTGGCACGGCATCATCCTGCCCTATGAAATGGATGGCGTCCCCGGCGTGAGCTTTCCCGGCATCGCGCCCGGCGAGACCTTCGTCTATCGCTTCAAGGTCCGGCAGTCCGGCACCTACTGGTATCACTCCCATACCGGTTTCCAGGAACAGACCGGCATGTATGGCGCCATCATCATCGACCCGGCCGACGGCGACCGGACCCGCGCCGATCGGGACTACGTGGTGCAGCTCTCCGACTGGACCGACGAGGATCCCCTCGACGTGTTCGCCAAACTCAAGAAGCAGAGCGACTACTACAACTTCAACCAGCTCACAGTCGGCGACTTCTTCCGCGACGCCGCGACCCTGGGCTTTGCCAAAGCCTGGGAAAAGCGGCGCATGTGGAACCGGATGCGCATGAGCCCGACGGATCTGGCCGACATTTCCGCCTATACCTACACCTACCTGATGAACGGCACGCCGCCGGCCGGCAACTGGACGGCATTGTTCAGGCGTGGCGAACGGGTCCGCCTGCGCTTCATCAGCAGCGGCACCCAGAGCTTCTTCGACGTGCGCATTCCCGGCCTGAAGATGACCGTGGTCCACGTGGACGGTCAGGACATCGAACCGGTAACCGTGGACGAGTTCCGTTTCGGTCCCGGCGAAACCTACGACGTGATCGTGGAGCCGAAGGACGATCGCGCCTATACCATCTTCGCCCAGTCCATGGATCGCACCGGTTATGCCCGCGGCACGCTGGCGCCACGGCCGGGCATGAGCGCCGACGTCCCACCGGTGGACCCGCCCCAGTGGCTGAGCATGGTGGACATGATGGGCGCCATGGCCCACGGCGGCATGACTGGCATGGGACACGGCGGCATGAATCCGGTGCATGCCCGGCACGCCCGCACCGAATACGGGCCGAGTACCGACATGCGCGTGGACATGCCTCGCACCAACCTCGACGACCCCGGCGTGGGCCTGCGCGACAACGGCCGGCGCGTGCTCACCTATGCCGACATCCACACCCTTGGCGGCCCGCTGGACGAACGCCCTGCCGAGCGGGAGATCGAACTGCATCTGACCGGCAACATGGAACGCTATACCTGGTCGCTGGACGGACTCGAATTCGGCAAGTCCACGCCAGTGCACTTCCGTCACAACGAACGCCTGCGCGTGATCCTGCACAACGACACCATGATGACCCATCCCATGCATCTGCATGGCATGTGGAGCGAGCTGGAGAGCCCCGACGGCCGCTTCCTGGCCCG
>JALVBM010000222.1 GCA_027010665.1 Chromatiales bacterium | reverse complement strand
GGCGACCGAACCGGCCACCACGTCACAATCCCTCAACCGCAACCTCGACGCCTTCCAGACCGTCACCGCCAACCGCAACACCGGCGGCCTGAGCGTGGACGTCACCGTGGATCAGCGGATGCTGAGCAAACGGGGCTGGGGCAGCATCGCCCGGGACTTCTACGATACTTACCGACACGGCAAGGACATCGGCGAAGCCATCGACGCCATCGCCAGCCGGGAAGATGTCGGGATCGGCGACTACGGCAAGCTGGTGGGCGACAAGGCCCGCCAGCGCTAGGCCCTCTCCGAACTCCTGCGCAACGCCGCGGCCCGGGAGAGCCTGAATCTGGCCGACGCCAGCGCCGAGGAGCTGGAAAGCGCCCTGCAGGCGTACGTGGACCAGACCCTGGAAGGCCGCGAACTGGCCCTGCAGGCCGGGGTGCTCATCTACAACGGCGATGCCCGTGTCATCGGCCCGGACACCGCCGGCGCCGCCTTCAACAAGAACCGCTCCGCCGCCGGCTACGATAGCGCAAGCGGCACCATCGCCCTCAACGCCAACGCCCTGGACCTGAGCCGCACCGACAACCGCCTCTACGCCATCGGCCACGAAGGCTACCACGCCCTGGCCGACCAGGCCGGCTATGGCTTCGGAGCCGAGACCGAGGAACTGCTGGCCGACCGATTCGGCGCATCGGCCCGGGACGTCTGGAGGGCCTACAGCTATCTGGGCGGGTACGAAACCGATGTGGGTGGCGCAGACTTCAACCAGGCCGCCTGGCTGAACGCCAACACCGACAGCCGGGCCATGCGGCGCGGGAATGCCTGGATGCGGGAGGCGGACAGCGCCAGCCTGAGACCGGCCTATCTCGTGCCGCCGCAGGTGATGAAGCTGTACCGGGAACAAGGCGGCCGAATCCAGCTTGGCATGAAATCCACAGAGCGGTTCGCGGCCGCTGCCGGGATTGGCCTGGACGAAACTGCGGGGCCAGGATTCGGCACCCCGCTGAGCAAGGTACTGGTGGAACGCAATGCCGCCCTGGAAGAAGCCGGAATCGGTCGCGATGCGTACTACCGGGCCGCCGCCGTATTGTGGGAGAAAGGCGACACCCCCGAGACGGTCGAGCAGTACATCGCCCAGCAGATGGGGTCTCGGTTCAAGGTGGTGTACGACAAGAGTCCGGCGCTGCAAAACTATGTAAAACAGCAACTTGCCGAAGGCGAGCCGGGGAAGTACATCAACGTCACTCCCTTGTGGCAGATGGCCGAAGGCCTGGCCAATGCCGAAGCGGCGCGGATGAGTCCCCAGTACCGGGACGTGTTGGAAAACCCGGGGACGGTATATGACGGCACGGTGCCGCTGATTTCCGGCTGGCTGGCGGAATACGGCAGGAATACCGCCCTGATGAATGACGATGCGGCGCCACCCTTCCTGCAGGCGTATGGCAGGCGAAGCCTGGCCTCGGACCTGGTGACCGATGCGGTGATGGTGGGGGTGCCGGTGAGGGGGGTGAGGCCATCGGTAACAGGGGCTGGACAAGTCGTAGTCCTGCCCGAGGTGGGTGTTGGAAGGGCGTTAACGTATGATGGGCGGATTACCGAAATCCGTAGTAGAACAATAAAAGATGAGCCTAATATAGAAAAACCTTATAAACGTCCGTCTGGAGCAACAACTTTAGAGCAAAGAGAGTTCGTTCAAGGCAAACCCTGTGTTGATTGTGGGTTTGTTGCTCCAAAACAGATTGCGGATCATAAATATCCGTTGGTTAAGGAATATTACGAAACTGGTTCAATAGATACTGCACGGATGCGTAGTATAGATGCAGTGCAACCACAATGCCCGACATGTTCTGCAAAGCAAGGAGCAGAGATGAGTCGTTATTCTAAAATGAAAAAGAGGGAGTTTGGCTTTGAATGATGAGATAGAAAACTTACAGAAAAAGATTTGTGAAAAATATGGTGTTGATTATTTTCCTGCACCACCTGATATGAAGATAGGCATTGCTCTGAATGTTCGAGAAGGTTTGATGCCAATAAATGGGTTACGCCACCCTCCAAAAGGTGACACGACCGGATGGTATATATGGGCGGGTGAAGAATTGCCAGATGACCCTGATTTTTTTAAACCTCTTCACGTGAGTCATCTAGAAAATTGGTGTCCAGTTGTACTAAAATTCCTCGGTTTACCACCCGGATGGCGTTTTTTAGTGGCTGGTGAATATGAAGATGTTTGGTACGATGATTCCTTGCTAAGGAAGGTCTGAACATTTCATGATTTCTGCACCATCACCAGCAAATTCATCCTTCTGCAAGGAGATTTGCGCAGAAATCGGCCTGTTTATGTCATTTTTTCACGCCTCCCGGCCATCTATACGGCCCAGGAGGCGAATTCCGGGCACACGTGCCCTACGTCACGCGCAGCAGGTGCCTTCTGGCGATGAACCGCGGATCAAGTCTGAACTACTACACATTAATTTTCCCAACTCATGACTCCGTCGGTCACCCGCCGTTTACTTTCTGCCTTTTTTCCTGTTGATTTCAGTCAGTCCAGCATCGGCCAATGTTTATCACGATAGCAGCCTGCAACTGGACACCGCTGGCGCCGCCTTCAACAAGAACCGCTCAGCCGCCGGTTACGACAGCGCAAGCGGCACCATAGCCCTCAACGCCAACGCCCTGGACCTGAGCCGCACCGACAACCGCCTCTACGCCATCGGGCATGAAGGCTACCACGCCCTGGCCGACCAGGCCGGCTACGGCTTCGGGAGCGAAACCGAGGAGCTACTGGCCGAGAGCTTCGGGGCATCGGCCCGGGACGTCTGGAGGGCCTACAGCTATCTGGGCGGGTACGAAACCGATGTGGGTGGCGCAGACTTCAACCAGGCCGCCTGGCTGAACGCCAATGCCGACAGCCGGGCCCTGCGGCGCGGGAATGCCTGGATGCGGCAGGCGGACAGCACGGCGATGAAACCCTATTGCGGTATCGACGCCAACTGCTACGGCGGCGACTTCGCCGAGCGGTTCCGGTCGGCGCGCAAGGTCGTGAGCATTGGGGAAAGTGGCCCGTACCGGATGATGGCGAAGCTGGACCCGGAGACCGACGAGGTGGTCGGGTATCTGGCGTATAACCCGAAGAGCCGCGAGACCATCACGATGAAGCCGCAGGAAGTGGCGGATTTCTACCCGCTTGCGGAATCCGGCCTGGCGGAACTGGCACTGGAAGGTCAGCCGAACTACGCCCATATTCCGGCCAACTATGCCAACGGCCTGTACGAGGGCAGCCTCCTGGAGATGTACCGGGACGACTGGGCACAGGCGTTGGATGACCCGGGGTTCAGGGAGGTTGTTGCGCTTGGGCTGGTTGGAGCCGGGGTGGGGCGGCTGATGACGTATGGTGGGCGGATTACCGAAATCGGTGTTGGCGGTTCAAATGCTGCCGCAGCACAGCTAGCAAAAAATAAAGCTGTTGGCGACGCATTTGAAGATGTTATTGATAAAGAGTTGCGAGAGTCTCATGAAATTGTTGCTCCACAGATAACGATTAAGACTACAAGTGGAACAAGAACACGTATTGATTATGTGACGCGTGATGGTAAACGTATTGGATGTGTAGAATGTAAATCGTCTGGTACTGCACCTCTTGCGCCAAATCAAAAGATAGCTTTCCCTGAAATCGAGCAAAGTGGTGGAGTTGTGGTTGGTAAAGGTAAGGCAGGTATTACTGGTGGGACAGTTATTCCACCAGGGACTAAGGTTAAGGTAAGAAGGCCATGAATGATGATGTTGTCAGATTGTTTGATGTAGATACGGTTGATTTCCTGGGTCTTGAAAAAGGTTCTGGTGATGTGATTCTTACTCTTGTCGATGATTTTGATTGGCAGGATGAGGTGCGACATATGGCTCTCTTAAAAGAAAAGATAAATCGTTATTTTGATTTTATAGATAGTGGAGAGGTATATGATCAGGTTGAGAAAATTGTAGGAAGAAGTATTCCAAAGTCGACGCCGATTAAAATAAGCGTTTTAGAAAAATATGAACCAACTGAGGAGGGGTATAGATTTTTAGAACATGTTAAAAGAATTTCAAAGGAAGCTGGAGTCGATTTTGCCTTTAAAAAGTTTAAGAAGTTTTGATCACTTCAGAGATTCCTGCGGCACAGGGTCGTGCCGCCAAAATCAATCCTTATGGCGGATCGATTTTTTCGGTTTCCAGCTCTGATGATTCAGGGAGGAATTGTTCAGAACTGGGTTGCCACCCGAATAAACTGGACACACATTTGGTCGTAGATTGAGAACGGCAGAAGGTGTCCATGAGCAAGAAATTATCGGTAAAGCGTTGGTCGGCGAAGCGTGGCGACGGGTGGCTCGTCGAGGAACCGGCGGGCCGCGAACAGGCCGGCTGTCGTGACCACGACGATCCCCAGGGTGAGGCCGATGAGCGTAACCGTGGGCGAGAATGCGTAGGGGAAGTGGAAGATCTGTACCGCCAGGATCCAGGCCACGAACGTGGCGGCCAGGCCGCCGAGGGTGCCGGCCAGGCCACCGAGCACGAGGTGTTCTGCCATCCGGGCGTGCAGCAGGCGTTGCCGTCGGGCGCCGAGGCTGCGCAACAGGGCGTTTTCGAAGCGCCGTTCGTCCTGTTGTGTGGCGATGACCGACAGCAGAACGAGCATTGCGGCCAGGAGGGTGAACAGGAACAGGAGCTCCATGGCCAGAGCGACGCGATCGAGGAGCGCACGAACGCGCTGCATGAGCGCGGCCACGTCCAGGACCGTCACATTGGGAAAGCGTGCCACCAGCTCGGCGACGAGGGAGCGTTGTGCGGTATCGAGATGCACACTGGTCACCCAGCTTGCCGGTTCCGTTTCCAGTATTCCGGGGGGCACGACGGTGAAGAAATTGACCCGGAAACTGTCCCAGTCCACTTCGCGCAGGCTGGTGACGGTAAACGTTTTCTCACGGCCATTGATGCGAAAGGTGAGCGTGTCGTTCAGCGCGATGCCCAGGGTGCGGGCGATGCCCGCCTCGAGTGACAGCAGCGGCTGGCCGTGCTCGGCGGCCGTCCACCAGCGGCCGGCCACGATGCGATTGTCGGGATTCGGCTGCCCGGCCCAGGAGAGATTGAACTCGCGGGTGGCCAGATGGCGTGCCCGGGGACTGGTGTAGTCGGCGGCGCGCACGGGCCGATCGCCGATGCGCAGCAGCCGCGCGCGGACCATGGGATACAGCCGCGGTTCGGGCAGGCCGTGTTCGGCGAAGAAGGTACGCATGTCGTCGAGCTGATCGGACTGGATGTTGATCAGGAAATGATTCGGCGCATCCGGCGGCAGGCTGTGCTGCCATTGTTCGAACAGTTCGCTGCGCACCACCGACAGCAGCAGGATCACCATGATGGCAAGACCGATGGCGCTGATCTGGATCACGCTCGCCGACGGCCGTCGGGCAATGGCGGCCAGGCCCTGCCGCCAGGCGAATCCGGCCCGGGTGCGCAGGGGTTGCAGGAGACGTACCAGCACGAGCGCGCAGCCGGTCAGCAGGCCGAGGGTTGCCAGGGTGCCGCCAAGCACGGTCAGAACCAGTTGCGCATCGCGGATCTGCCACCACAGCAGAAGGCCGAGGCTGGGTAGCAGCGAAAGGAAGGTCAGCCCCCGGGAGACGGGGCGGAGCGGGAGGTCGCGGCGCAGGATGCGCAGGGGCGGCACCCGGGCCAGCGCCCCCAGGGGTGGCAGGGCAAAGCCGAGCAGCAGGATCAGCGCGGTCAGGTAACCGCCGATGGCCGGTTGCCAGGACGGTGGCGGCAGCTCGGCCAGGAACAGCCGGGCGAGAATGGCGGCAAGCCCCCATTGCAGCAGAACACCGAGCAGGATGCCGAGGGTACCGCCGAGCACGGCCAGCCCCAGCATTTCCAGTGCGAAACCCCGGACCACGAAGCCGGTGCGGGCACCATGGGCGCGCAGAATGGCGGCGGTGTCCAGATGGCGGGTGGCGAAGCGCCGGGCGGCCGTGGCCACGGCCACCCCGGCGAGCAGAACACTCAGAAGGGCGGCCAGGCCAAGAAAGCGCCCGGCCCGTTCGAGCGCGGTGCGCAGTTCCGGACGGCTTTCCCGCACGTCGAGCAGTTTCTCGCCCGCGGCGAGATGTTGCGCCAACCGATGCCGGACACGGGCCACGTCCTCCGGCGAGCCGGCCAGCAGCAAACGGTATTCGGCCAGTGCCCCCTGCCCGAGCAGCCGGCTGGCGGGCAGATTGGCGAGCGGGATCAGCACCCGTGGAGCGATGCTGAACAGATCGCCGCCCCGATCCGGTTCGAAGGCGAGGACCCGGGTGATGCGAAAGGAGGCGGCGCCCAGCCCGATGGTCCCGCCGGGACGGACACCGGCCTGCAACAGGCGGGGTGCCACCCAGGCTTCGCCCGGTGACGGAAGGGATGTCGTGGCCTGGCCCGGCGCAAAGGGCGCGTCGGCGATTTCGAGCCGCCCGCGCAACGGATAGCCCGCACCGACAGCCTTCACTTCCACGAGTTGCGGTCGTCCATCGAGAATGGCGACCGAGCGGAACTGGACGAGCCTCGCCGTGCGCAGGCCTTCCCGACGGGCCAGTTCGGACAGGGTTTCGGGCAGGGGATGACTGGCCTGGATCACCAGATCGGCACCGAGCAGAGTGGCGGCCTGGGCCTCGAGCCCCCGCTCGACCCGATCGACGAAAAAGCCGACGGCGGTGACACAGGCGACCGCGATGCCCAGGGCCGTTGTGAGCAGGTTCAGCTCGCCGGCCCGGGCATCGCGCCGGAACTGACGTGCGGCGAAGCGCAGGCTGGCCAGGGAGGCGCGCATCTACAGCAGCCTGCCGGCTTCCAGATGCAAACGTCGGTCACAGCGCCCGGCCAGGGCTTCGTCGTGGGTGGCCATGACCAGTGTCGTGCCCTGTTCGCGATTGATTTCGAACAGCAGTTCGATGATGTGCGCGCCGGTGCGCTGATCGAGATTGCCGGTGGGTTCGTCGGCGAACAGGATGGCGGGACTGGCGGCGAAGGCGCGGGCAATGGCGACCCGCTGCTGCTCGCCGCCGGAGAGCTGGCGGGGATGGTGCGCCATGCGCCCGGCCAGCCCGACCCGGGCCAGCCAGTCCTGTGCAGTCGCGCGTGGGCTTGCGGTGCCGGCGAGTTCGAGCGGCAGCAGCACGTTCTCCAGCGCCGTCAGTCCCGGCAGGAGCTGGAAGTTCTGGAACACGAAACCAACCCGGCCGGCACGCAGCGCCGCCCGGCCGTCCTCGTCGAGCGCGCCGAGTTCGGTGCCATCGAGAAAGACCTGTCCGCTGCTGGCCACATCCAGCCCGGCCAGCAGGCCGAGCAGGGTGGTCTTGCCGGAGCCGGAGACACCGAGCAGGGCCACGCGCTCGCCTGCGGCGATCGAAAGGTTGATATCATCCAGAATCGTCAGCGGGCCGGCGGTGGTGTCGACCCGCTTGCCGAGGTGAACGGTCCGTATTCTGGCAACAGGTGTTTCCGTCATGCGTGCGCGAATCCTTTTTCTGTGCCTGTTTTTCCTGCCGCACGCCCTGCCGGCGGCAACCCTGCTGGTGCTGGGCGACAGTCTCTCGGCTGCCTGGGGCATCGAGGCGGAACAGGGCTGGGTGGCCCGGCTGCAGGAACGGCTGAATGCCCGCCATCCCGGCTGGACGGTGATCAATGCCGCCGTCTCCGGCGACACCACCCGCACCGCACTCAACCGGCTGCCACCCCTGCTGCAACGTCATCGGCCGGCGGTGGTGATCGTCCAACTGGGCGGCAACGACGGCCTGCGCGGGATCCCGCTCGAGGAGATGGCAGACAATCTCGCCGCGATCATCCGCCATGCCCGGAAGGGCGGCGCGCGCGTGCTGCTGGTCGGGGTGCGTCTGCCGCCCAATTACGGGCCCTGGTACACCCGGCGGTTCGCCCAAGTCTATCACCGCCTGGCCGAAGAGTACGGTGTGCCCCTGGTTCCGCGCCTTCTCGAGAGTGTTGCCGACGATGTCCGCAACATGCAGGACGACGGAATCCATCCGCGTGCCGAAGCCCAGGCGCGCATGCTCGACAACGTGTGGCCGGTACTCGAACCGCTGCTGAAGCAGTGACATGGTCCGAGGGGCAGGGTTCCATTCATGGGCATGCGAGACTGAACGTCGCCAGTGAAAGAGGGACACATGAATGCAGGTACCGGGGATTCGCTCGCGGCCTCTCTGGGCGAGCATGTCTACACGCTGGCGACTGAAATCGGCGAGCGCAACGTGTGGCGATCCGAGGCCCTGCACGCGGCAGCCGACTATATTCGCGGTGTCTGGACGGGCCATGGACTGGCCGTCGAAAGTCAGCGCTATACGGTCGAGGATGTGGAATCCGAGAACCTCGAGGTGTCCTTGCCCGGGACCAAACAGCCGGAAGCGATCCTGCTCGTGGGCGCGCATTACGACACGGTGACCGGCTCCCCTGGCGCCGACGACAATGCCTCGGGGGTGGCGGCCCTGCTGGAGTTGCCCCGTCTCCTGGCGGACGCCGAGCGGGATCTCACCCTGCGTTTCGTGGCCTTTGTCAACGAGGAGCCGCCCTTCTTTTTTACGGCCAATCAGGGCAGTCGTGTCTATGCCCGGGCAGCGCGCCGACGGGGCGACGACATCCGGCTGATGATTTCACTGGAGATGCTCGGCTGCTACTGCGACACGCCGGGATGCCAGCGCTATCCGCCCCTGTTCCGGTATTTCCATCCGCCGCAGGGAAACTTCATTGCCTTCGTGTCCAATCTGCGCAGCCGCCGGGCGATGCGGCGATTCGCTCGGGCCTTCCGGCGCCACAGCGATTTTCCCTGCGAGCAAACCGCCACCTTTGCCTGGGTGCCGGGCGTGGGCTGGAGCGATCATCTCTCCTTCTGGCTGCACCGCTACCGCGCCATGATGATCACCGACACCGCCTTCTATCGTTACCCCTGCTATCACCTGCCCTGCGATACGACCGAGAAGCTCGATTACCGGCGCATGGCCCAGGTCACCCGTGGCGTGGCCGATGCGCTGGCCGAGCTGGCCATGACGGGAATCTGAACGGATGTCGGGGACGATGAACCGGCTTGCCCACCTGCGCCATCCGCGGGTGCGGGATCTGGCCTGGGTGATGGCCTCGCCATCACTGGTCGATGCGCGGCATGGTCCCTGGGCAGGCCGCGTGGTGGATGATGCGTGGTGCCAGATCCAGTTGCGCGCGCATTTCGACTGGCTGCAGGCGCTGGATCGGGATCCGCAGCCGTTGCTGGACTGGCTGGCCCGGCGCCCCGATCGGCGGCTTGGGCCCCGTTTCGAGCAGCTGGTGGAATACTGGCTGCGGCATCTGCCGCAGATCCGGTTTCATGGCCGCGGCATCGTGGTCGGCAACGGTGAACGCACCCTTGGCGAATTCGACTTTCTGTTCTACGACGAGGCGCGCCGGCAGGCCATCCACTGGGAAGTGGCGGTGAAATACTATCTGCGCCATTGCAAGGCCGACACATGTCGCTGGTACGGCCCCAACCCCCGCGATCGCTGGGACATCAAGATCCCCCACCTGTTCGAGCGACAGTTGCGGCTCGGCCAGCGTCCCGAGGCCCGACCGGTGCTCGACAATGCCGGCTGGTGCGGCGTGCAAGCCGAGGCGCTGGTCCGCGGCTGGCTGTTCTCGCCCTGGCGGGAGGACTGGCGGCATCCCCGGCCCGTGCCTGCTGGTGCGGCTCGTGGACATCTTCGTGGCTGGTGGATTTATCACGAAGACGGCCTGCCGGAGACGGCGCCGACGGCCCGCTGGCGGATCCTCGAGCGCCTGGAATGGCTGGCGCCGGCCTGCGAGACCGACATCGCCCGGCTGTATTCGGGGCACGACATGACGGCCCTGCTGGCGGAGCATTTTCGGAAGAACGGACAGGGGCTGCTGCTGGCCGAAATGCGGGAGGGAACGGAAGCCTGGGAGGAACACAGCCGGGGTTTCGTGGTGGCCCGGCCCTGGCCCCGATTGGGCAGGAGAAAGCGGCGGTGAGCGGGAAGCGGCTGTGGCTGGGTATCGACGGCTGCCGCGCCGGCTGGATCGGCGTGTGGCTCGATGCGCAGGATGTCGTGCGCTGGGAGGTGTCCCCGGATCTGAAGGGGCTGTTGATCGGGGAACCGGCCTTTGCCCTCGCGCTGGTGGACATTCCCATCGGACTTGCGGACGGTGCGCGGGAATGCGACCGCCTGGCGCGGCAGCGACTCGGCGTGCGCCGCAGCAGCGTCTTCTCGCCCCCGGCCCGTGCCACGCTCGCCGCGCGGGACTATCGCGAAGCCTTGCGCATCAATCGGGAACATGCGGGCACCGGTCTGAGCAAGCAGGCCTGGAACATCGTGCCGAAGATCCGTGAGGCCGATCGGCTGATGCAGTCGCAACCCGACTTGCAGGGCCGGCTGCGCGAAAGCCATCCGGAGCTGGCCTTCGCCAGCCTCAATCATGGCCAGCCGATGCAGTACAACAAGACAACTTCAGAAGGCCAGCGGGAACGCCTGCGTGTGCTGCGACGCTACCTGCCGACGGTGCGCGCCTTTCAGAACCGGGTATTGCGCGAGACGTTGCGGCGCGACGTGCAGGCCGACGACGTGCTCGATGCCCTGGTGCTGGCCATCCTCGCCCGGGAAGGTCTCGGCCGGCTTGCCACCCTGCCGCTTTCGCCACCGAGCGATGCGAAGGGCCTGCCGATGGAAATGGTGTATCTCAAGTAGGAGCGTCGCCCTCGCCGCGATGCGGTGGCCGGGAAATGGATCCCTCCACGCTTTTTTCTCGCTACTTGTCCCCAGCCACCCGCTACCGCAGTTCAGGCCCGACGTCGCACTTCCGTGACGTTGGGCAACTGTCCCAGCCGGGCCAGCACGCGGCTGAGCACGCCGAGATCGGGCACTTCCACGGTCAGCACCATGTGCGTGGTGTGGGTGCGGCGCTGGGTGGTGGTATTGACCGCGGTGATGTTCAGCTTCTCGTTGCTCAGCACGGTGGTCACGTCGCGCAGCAGGCCCTGGCGGTCGAAAGCCGTCAGCTCGATGTCCACGGCATAGTGGCCGTCGGACCGGCTCTCGCCCCAGTCCACTTCCACCAGCCGTTCCGGATGGGCGGCCACCGTGTGCAGGACGTTGTGGCAGTCGCGGCGGTGGATGGAGATCCCCTGCGACTTGGTCAGATAGCCGACGATGGGATCGCCGGGGACCGGCTTGCAGCACTGGGCGAACTTGGTCAGCAGGTCGCCGACGCCGTGCACCCGGATCCCGCTGCCGCCTTCCGGCTGGTGTGGCTTGCGCAGGACGGGGGCCGTTTCCGGCTCGGGTGCCGGCGGCTGGGTCAACTGCTGGGCGGCCTGCACGATGCGCGCGGGCCGGATTTCGCCGATGCCCACCTGGGCGAGCATGTCGTCCACGCTGCGCTGGCCAAGCTGCTGGGCCAGTTTCTCGAAGCCAATGTCGGAAAAACCAAGGCGCCGGAGTTCCTTCTCCACGATGCCGCGGCCGGCGGCCACGTTCTGCTCGAAGTTCTGGCGCCGGAACCAGTGCTGCACCTGATGGCGGGCCCGGCTGGTGGCCAGATAGCCGAGGGCCGGGTTGAGCCAGTCACGGCTCGGGCCGCCCTTCTTCACGGTCAGGATCTCGACGCGATCACCGGTCTTGAGCGCATGGGTGAGTGGCACCATGCGGCCGTTGACCTTGGCGCCACGGCAGCGGTGTCCCACCTCGGTGTGGATCTGGTAGGCGAAGTCGATGGGCGTGGCGCCGGCGGGGAGATCGATGATCCTGCCGGCGGGCGTGAACACGTAGACCCGATCGGCGAACACGGCCGACTTGAACTGGTCGACGAACTCGCCGGCCTCGCTGACCTCTTCCTTCCATTCCAGCAGTTGCCGCAGCCAGGCGATCTTCTCGTCGAAGTCGCTGTCCGATTGCGCGCCTTCCTTGTAACGCCAGTGGGCGGCCACGCCGTATTCGGATTCGCGGTGCATGTCCCAGGTGCGGATCTGCACTTCCACCACCTTGCCCTCGGGGCCGACCACCGCGGTATGAATGGAGCGGTAGTTGTTCTCCTTGGGCGTGGCGATGTAGTCGTCGAACTCGCCGGGCAGATACTGCCACTGGGTATGGACCACCCCCAGGGCGGCATAGCATTCGGGAATGGTGTCCACGTAGATGCGCACGGCGCGCACGTCGTAGATCTGGTGGAAAGCCTGACGCTTGCGCTGCATCTTCTTCCAGATCCCGTAGATGTGCTTGGCCCGGCCGTGTACCTCGGCATGGATGCCGACCGTGTTCAGCTCCTGCTGCAGGTGTTCGACGAAGCGGACGATGTAGGCATCCCGCTCCACCCGCCGTTCGGCGAGCTGGCGGGCGATGGCCTTGTAGGCGGACGGGTTCAGGTAGCGGAAGGCCAGATCCTCCAGCTCCCACTTGATCTGCCAGATCCCGAGACGGTTGGCCAGCGGCGCGAAGATGTCCATGGTTTCGCGGGCGATGCGCCGCTGTTTCTCCGGCGGCAGGGCCTGCAGGGTGCGCATGTTGTGCAGGCGGTCGGCCAGCTTGATCAGCACCACCCGCACGTCCTCGGCCATGGCCAGCAGCATCTTGCGCAGGTTCTCGGCCTGCAGATGCTCGCGATCGGGCCGATCGCCGTCGCGGATGGAGGAAATGAGGGCCATCTTGGTCACCCCGTCCACCAGCCGGGCCACGTCGTCGCCGAAGCGTTCGCGGATGTCGTCCAGGGTGACGTCGGTATCCTCCACCGTGTCGTGGAGCAGGGCGGCGATCAGGGTGTCGGTGTCGAGATGCAGCTCGGCGAGGATGTGGGCCACCGCCAGCACGTGCTGCACGTAGGGCTCACCGGAGGCGCGCGTCTGCCCGGCATGGGCCCGTTCGGCCAGCGCACAGGCTTGCCGCAGGCGCGCGAGATCCTGCACACCATGCTCGGTGCGCAGGGTGTCCAGCCAGGCCGCCGTCTCGGCGGGAATTTCGGCGGCGAGCTGGGACTGTTTGCTGGCAGTGCTGACCATCAGAAAATTTGACCACGGGATGACGGAAAGGTTTGCCGAAATGACCCGTCTGCCTTGAGGGCGTGCCTGAAGGTTAGTACGAAACTACTAGAATATGCGGTAATTCGGAACAGTTGTTAAACGTCTCAGAATTATCCTGACGGAGATTTGCCGGTAACGACCTGTAGGAGCGGCGCAAGCCGCGAGGGGCGACCTTTTCGCGGCTTGCGCCGCTCCTACATAAGATTCCCGTCAGGATAATTGTGAGACGTTTAATATTTAGCCTGGCGCCGTATGGTTGACCAGTCACGAAAAAACTGGCCAAACCAGCGAAGACAGGAACGCATTCAGCGCCGCCGTCCCCGCCCGCCCTTGCGGGCTTCCTCGAAACGCACCTTGAGCATGCGGCCCTCGAAGGACTTGCCGTCGAGGGCGGCGATGGCGGCGCGGGCCTCGTGGCCTTCCATTTCCAGAAAGCCGAAGCCCTTGCACTGGCCCGAAAACAGATCCTTGACCAGGCGCAGGGAGCGGACGGTGCCGTAGGGCGCGAACAACTCGGTGAGCGCGGCTTCGG
>JALVBM010000221.1 GCA_027010665.1 Chromatiales bacterium | reverse complement strand
TGGACCATGCCGCAGCCGAGCACTTCCAGCCAGCCGGTCTGGCTGCACACGCGGCAGCCCTCGCCGCTGCACATCACGCATTCGATGTCGGCCTCGGCCGAGGGCTCGGTGAACGGGAAGTAGGAGGGCCGGAAGCGCACGGCCAGATCCTCGCGCTCGAAAAAGCGGTGCAGGAAGTCGATGAGGATGGCCTTGAGATCGGTGAAGGTCACCCGCTCGTCCACCATGAAGCCTTCCACCTGGTGGAACATGGGTGTGTGGGTCAGATCCGAATCGCAGCGATAGACCCGGCCCGGGGCGATCACCCGCAGCGGCGGCTTTTCCTTCTGCATCACCCGGATCTGCACCGGCGAGGTGTGGGTGCGCAGCAGAGTGCCGTCCGGGAAGTAGAAGGTGTCGTGCATGGCCCGCGCCGGGTGGGAGGCGGGAATGTTGAGGGCTTCGAAGTTGTGGAAGTCGTCCTCGATCTCCGGTCCCTCGGCCACCGAGAAGCCCATGCGCGCGAACAGCGCCTCGATGCGTTCCAGGGTGCGGGTGACCGGATGCAGGCTGCCGGCGGGGATCTGTCGCCCCGGCAGGGTCACGTCCACCTGCTCGGCCGCCAGCTTCGCTTCAAGGGCCGCCTGCTCCAGCGCGGCCTTGCGCGCCTCGATGGCCTGCTGGACCTGCTGCTTGGCGGCATTGATGGCCTGCCCCGCCTTCGGCCGCTCCTCGGGTGAAAGCTTGCCCAGCGTCTTCATGCGCTCGGTGAGCCTGCCCTTCTTGCCCAGGTAGGCCACCCGGACCTGATCGAGCGCCTGCAGATCGCCGACCGCCTCGACCGCTTTTTCGGCCTCGGCAACGAGCTGATCGAGTTCGTCTTGCATGTTATCCCCAGTATCAGTGGCGAGCTTTTTTACCTGTAGGAGCGGCGCAAGCCGCGACCCATGCAGGGACGAGTGGCGAGGGACGAGGGGCGAGGAAAAACGGGGGTGGTTGGCTTCGACAACCTCGCCACTCGGCCCTGTTCTGTCGCGGCTTGCGCCGCTCCTACACGTCCTCTCGTCCCGAACAAAAAAGGGAAGACCGACGGCCTTCCCTTCCTGTCGCCCTCGCGGGCGGTGTCTGCCGTCGCCGGCGTGGGCGGGCCGCTTCAGGCCAGGCTGGCCTTGGCCTGCTCGGCCAGCGCGGCGAAGGCCGGCTTGTCGAAGACGGCCAGATCGGCGAGGACCTTGCGGTCGATCTCGATGTTGGCCTTCTTCAGGCCGTTGATCAGGCGGCTGTAGGACAGGCCGTTCTCCCGGGCGCCGGCGTTGATGCGGGCGATCCACAGGGCGCGGAACTGGCGCTTGCGCTGCTTGCGGTCGCGGTAGGCATACTGGCCGGCCTTGGTGACGGCCTGGGTGGCGACGCGGAAGACGTTCTTGCGCCGTCCGTAGTAGCCCTTGGCCTGGGCGATGACTTTCTTGTGCTTGGCGCGGGCGGTAACGCCGCGTTTGACGCGTGGCATGGTCGTTCCTCCTCGGGTTAGCTGTAGGGCAGCAGTCGGCGCAGCATGGGGACGTCGGCGTCGGCCACCATGTCCATGGGACGCAGTTGACGCTTGCGCTTGGTGCTCTTCTTGGTGAGGATGTGGTTCTTGAACGAATGCGCGCGCTTGTAGCCGCCGGAGGCGGTACGCTTGAAGCGCTTGGCGGCGCCGCGATTGGTCTTCATCTTGGGCATTTCGGTTACTCCATCGTTGCGATTGCTGAATACGTGACGCAGGTATGCCTTGGGACCCGACGTCACTTCTTTTTCGGGGCGATCACCATCACCATCTGGCGGCCTTCCATCTTCGGAAACTGCTCGACGGTGCCGTACTCGGCCAGATCCGCCTCGATGCGCTTGAGGAGGTTCATGCCGAGTTCCTGGTGGGCCATCTCGCGGCCGCGGAAGCGGACCGTGATCTTGGCCTTGTCCCCGTTACCGAGGAACTTCTTCAGGTTGCGTAGCTTGACCTGATAGTCCCCCTCTTCCGTCCCTGGGCGAAACTTCACTTCCTTGACGTGAATCTGTTTCTGCTTCTTGCGGGCCGCGTGGCGTTTCTTGTTCTCTTCGAACAGGAACTTGCCGTAGTCCATGATGCGGCAGACGGGCGGATCGGCCTGCGGGGCCACTTCGACCAGATCCAGATCCGCCTCCTCGGCGATCGTCAGGGCCTCTTCGATGGGCATGACCCCGAGCTGTTCACCCTCGGCATCGACCACCCGGACCTGCGGCGCCGTGATGTCCGCGTTGATGCGTGTTCTTTTGGTTGCGATACTTCAACCCTCCAAATGACTACGGCCGCGGCTCGCGACTTCCGCGGTGAGGCGGGTGGTCAGGTCCGCAAGGGACATGGTGCCCAGATCCTCACCGGTGCGCGTGCGCACGGCCACAGTGGAATTTTCGACTTCCCGATCGCCGACGATCAGCAGATAGGGAACTTTCTGCAGCGTATGTTCGCGGATTTTAAAGCCGATCTTCTCGTTTCTCAAGTCGGATTCAACCCGTAAACCGGCATCGCGCAAGGTTTTTTCCACCTTTTTGACGTAATCGGCCTGGCGATCGGTGATATCCATGACCACCGCCTGCACCGGCGCCAGCCACAGCGGCATGGCCCCGGCGTAGTGCTCGATGAGAATGCCGATGAAGCGCTCCAGGGAGCCGAGGATGGCGCGGTGTAGCATCACCGGCACCTGCCGGGAGCCGTCCTCGGCCACGTAGTGGGCGTCGAGGCGTGCCGGCATGTTGAAATCCACCTGGATGGTACCGCACTGCCAGATCCGGCCCAGGCAGTCCTTCAGGGAGAACTCGATCTTGGGCCCGTAGAAGGCGCCCTCCCCCGGCTGCAGGTCCCATTCCAGGCCCTTTTCGTTGAGGGCATGTTCCAGGGCGTGCTCGGCCTTGTCCCAGATTTCGTCGGAGCCGACCCGCTGCTCGGGGCGGGTGGAGAGCTTGATGATCACCTCGTCGAAGCCGAAATCCCGATAGACCTCGTAGAGCAGATCGATGAAATCGGAGACTTCGTCCTGGATCTGCTCTTCCGTACAAAAAATATGGGCATCGTCCTGGGTGAAGCCCCGCACCCGCATCAGCCCGTGCAGGGTGCCGGAGGGCTCGTTGCGGTGGCAGGAACCGAACTCGGCCATGCGCAGGGGCAGATCCCGGTAGCTCTTGAGCCCCTGGTTGTAGATCTGGATGTGGCAGGGGCAGTTCATCGGCTTGATGGCGAAGATCCGCTTCTCCGACTCGGTGATGAACATGTCGTCGCGGAACTTCTCCCAGTGGCCCGACTTCTCCCACAGCACCCGGTCGGCCAGGATCGGGGTGTTCACCTCCTGGTAGCCGTGGGCGCGCAGCTTCTCGCGCACGTACTGCTTGACCTGCTGGTAGATGGTCCAGCCGTGGTCGTGCCAGAAGATCATCCCCGGCGCCTCTTCCTGGGTGTGGAAGAGGTTGAGCTGGCGGCCGATGCGACGGTGATCCCGCTTCTCGGCCTCCTCCAGGCGATGCAGGTAGGCCTTCAGGGCCTTCTTGTCGGGCCAGGCGGTGCCATAGATGCGGGTCAGCATCTCGTTGTTGGCATCCCCGCGCCAGTAGGCGCCGGCCACCTTCATCAGCTTGAAGGCCTTGAGCTTGCCGGTGGACGGCACGTGCGGGCCACGGCACAGATCGATGAAGTCGCCCTGCCGATAGAGGGAGATTTCCTCGCCCTTGGGGATGTCCTCGATGATTTGGGCCTTGTACTCCTCGCCCATGTCGCGGAAGAAGTCGATGGCCTCCTCCCGGGGCATCACCGTGCGCTCCACCGGGATGTCCTGCTTGGCCAGTTCCTGCATCTTCTTCTCGATTCTGGCCAGATCCTCCTCGGTGAAGGGCTTGTCCCGGGCAAAATCGTAGTAGAAACCGTCCTCGATCACCGGCCCGATGGTCACCTGGGTGTCCGGATACAGCTCCTTGACCGCCTGGGCCAGCAGATGGGCCGTGGAATGGCG
>JALVBM010000220.1 GCA_027010665.1 Chromatiales bacterium | reverse complement strand
GGGCTCGAGCGCCTGGTGGCCCTGCTCGAGGCACGGGAACTGCCCGACACCACCACGCCCCATGCCTATCTGCTGCTGGCCGGCGAGGCGGCGGAGCAGGCCGGACCACTGCTGGCCGAGAAACTGCGCGACGCCCTGCCGCAACTGCGCCTGCTGGTGCACGCCGGCGGCGGCAGTTTCAAGAGCCAGATGAAGAAGGCCGATCGCAGCGGCGCCCGGCTGGCCCTGATCCTGGGCGAGGACGAGATGCTCGCCGGCAACATCGCCATCAAGGATCTGCGCGGCACTGGCGAGCAGCAGCACGTGAAGCAGGACGAACTGGCCGACCGCCTGACGCAGATGCTGGCGGACATCGACAATTGACCCATCGCAGGGGGAACCATGGCAGAGACGTATCAGACCGAAGAGGAACAGGTCCAGGCGATCAAGGACTGGTGGAAGGAGAACGGCAAGGCCATCATCGCCGGGCTGATCATTGGCCTGGGCGCCATTGGCGGCTGGCGCTGGTGGACCGACCACCAGAAGACCCAGTCGGAACAGGCGTCCCTGATCTACGCCCAGGTCATCGATGCCGTGGCCCGCGGCAACGTGGCCCGGGCCACGACCGACGGCCAGAAGATCCTCGAACAGTACGCCGGCACGCCCTACGCCACGCTTACCGCGCTGCTGCTGGCCCGCGCCGCCGTCGATAAACAGGACTACGAGACCGCTGCGGCGCGCCTGCAGTGGGTCATCGATCAGGGCGTGGACAAGGGTTTCCGCCATCTCGCCCGCCTGCGCCTGGCGCGGGTGCGGTTGCAGCAGGACCAGCCGGAGGCGGCGCTGGCCCTGCTCGGCACGGGATCGGTGCCGGGATTCGACGCCCTCTACAGCGACGTGCGGGGTGATGCCTATCGCGCCCAGCAGAAACCGGCACTGGCCGCCGCCGAATATCGCAAGGCCCTGCTCGACGGCAAGCTCAACCGCGAACTGCGCAGCCAGATCGAGATGAAGCTCAACGAAGTGGCCGCAGCGGCCGGGGACACCGCGTGATCCGAGGTTTCGTCGTTCTGCTGCTGGTCACGCTGGCCGGCTGCACCAGTTCCCCGTCGCCGGTGCTGCCCCCGGTCGAACTGACGCCCATCGATCAGCCCTTGCCCGTGACCTCGCGCTGGCGCGCCACCCTCGGCTATGGCGTCTACAACTACTATCTCAAGCTGCGTCCGGTGTTCGACGACAAGGGGATCGGCTATGGCGCCGACTACACCGGTTTCGTCACCGCCTTCCGTGCCCGCGACGGCGAGCATCTGTGGGAGCGGCAACTGCACAGCCCGCTGGCCGGTGGTCCCTCGCTGGTCGAGGGCAGGCTGTTGCTCGGCAGCAGCCAGGGCGACGTCTTTGCCCTGGATCCGAAGACCGGGCGCACCCTGTGGCACGTGGAAGTCAGTTCCGAAGTGCTCGCGCCCATTCACGGCGAGCAGGACATGCTGGTGGTCCGCACCGTGGATGGTCGGGTGCACGCCCTGCAGGCCGGGGACGGCAAACGGCGCTGGGTGTTCGAGCGCAACGTGCCGCTGCTGACCCTGCGCGGCACCTCGGCACCGGTGGTCAGCAACGGCCTGGTGATCGTCGGCAACGACAACGGCAAGTTGGCGGCGCTCACCCTGCGTGACGGCACCCTGCTTTGGGAAACCACCGTGGCCGAACCGCGCGGACGCAACGAACTGGAGCGCATGGTGGACATCGACGCCGATCCGGTGGTGGTGGACGACAGCATCTACGTGGTCACCTATCAGGGGCGCCTGGCGTCGGTCGGCCTCGACAGCGGGCAGCTGCAGTGGGTCAAGGATTTCTCCGGCTTCAATCGCCTGGCGGTGGACGGGTACCGGATCTATGCCACGGACGATCAGAGCCGGGTCTGGTCCTTCAACCGTCTTACCGGCGAGTCCAACTGGCGTCAGGACAAGCTGCTGCGCCGCAAGCTCACCGGGGTGGCCATCACCGGCCCCTACATCGTCACCGCCGACTACGACGGCTACGTGCACTGGCTGCGCCGCGAGGACGGCAAGCTGGTGGCCCGCAGCCGGGTCAACGAACTGTGGTACATGGACAATCCGGACGAGGAAGAAAACGCCGACATGTTTCCCAAGGCCAACAACATCCTCGTCACGCCGGTTCCGGAAGCGGGCCTGGTCATCGCCCTGGACCGGCTGGGCAACATCGAAGCCTTCCAACTGCGCCAATCGCGCGACTGAGCCAGCATGAAACCGGTCATCGCCCTGGTCGGACGGCCCAACGTCGGCAAGTCCACCCTGTTCAACCGCCTCACCCGCTCGCGGGACGCGCTGGTGGCCGATCAGCCCGGCCTGACCCGCGATCGCAAGTTCGGCGAGGGCCGCGTTGGCGAGCGTCCCTACATCGTGGTGGACACCGGCGGCCTGTCCGGGGAGGAGACCGGTCTCGATGGCCTGATGGCCCGCCAGTCCTGGCAGGCGGTGGAGGAGAGCGACGCCATCCTGTTCCTGGTGGACGCCCGTGACGGTCTCACCGCCGAGGACGAGAACATCGCCCGGCGTCTGCGCAGCACCGGCAAGCCCGTCTGGCTGGTGGTCAACAAGGTGGACGGACTGGATCCGGACGTGGTCGCCGCTGAGTTCCACGCCCTTGGACTGGGCGAGCCCCATCCCATCGCCGCCGCCCATGGCCGTGGCGTGCGCCAGCTCATCGACACGGTCCTCGCGTCCCTGCCCGCGGCGCCCGAGCGCAGCGAGGAAGAGGAAGCCGAACAGGGGATCCGCATTGCCATCGTCGGCCGACCCAATGTGGGCAAGTCCACCCTGGTCAACCGCATCCTCGGCGAGGAGCGGGTGGTGGCCTACGACATGCCCGGTACCACCCGCGACAGCATCTACCTGCCGTTCGAGCGCGAGGGCCAGCGCTACACCCTGATCGATACCGCCGGCATCCGTCGCCGCAGCCGGGTGAAGGAGGCCATCGAGAAGTTCAGCGTGATCAAGGCCATGCAGGCCATCGAGGATGCCCACGTGGTGATCATGCTGCTCGACGCCCGCGAAGGGATCAGCGAGCAGGACGCCACCCTGTTCGGCTTCATCCTCGACAGCGGCCGCGCCCTGGTCATCGCCGTCAACAAGTGGGACGGCCTCGATGCCGAGCAGAAGGCGCGCATTCGCCGCGAGCTGGACGTGAAGCTGCCGTTCATCAACTTCGCTCGCATTCACTACATCTCCGCCCTGCACGGCAGCGGCGTGGGCGATCTGTTCGAGTCGGTGAAGAAGGCCTACGCCTCGGCCATGCGTGATCTGCCTACCCACCGGCTCACCGAAATCCTCGAGGATCTGGTCCAGGCCCATCCCCCGCCCGTGGTCAAGGGCCGCCGCATCAAGCTGCGCTACGCCCACCAGGGCGGTAGGAACCCGCCCCTCATCGTCATCCACGGCACCCAGACCGAAGCCGTGCCCGACGCCTATCGCCGTTACCTCATCAACGGCTTCCGCAAGGCCCTCAGACTCGAAGGCACCCCCATCCGCATCGAGTTCAAGAGCGGCAAGAACCCCTACGCCGGCCGCAAGAACAGGCTCACCAAACGCCAGCTCGAAAAACGCAAACGCCTGAAGAAGTTCACCAGCCGCAGGGGGTGAGGCTTCGAAGGTGTCGGTGGGAAGAACACGGAGGGCACGGAGACACGGAGGACACGGAGAT
>JALVBM010000219.1 GCA_027010665.1 Chromatiales bacterium | reverse complement strand
ATCTACGAAATGGCCACCCGCGACATGCTGTTCAGCCGTTTCGAGGTGCACATCGACGGCCAGCGCCTGCACGCCACCGCCTGGGGCGAGCCGGTGGACCGAAAGCGCCATCAGCCCGCCGTGGAAATCAAGGGCGCCACCTTCACCGAACTGAAGGTGTACCGGCGCGACGACGGCAAATGGATTGCCCAATGCGTGGTGGATGTCTGAGCAAAATGCGTAGGGTGCGTTCGCGCAGCAACGCACCACTAATCCAACCGGAAACATCCCATGGACAAGACCGGCCTCAAACAACTCGACGCGACCGCCTGGGAAATCCCGCCCGACAATGGCATGCATGTGCCGGCCATTCTCTATGCCGACGAAACCCTGCTGGCGGAAATGGACGACAAGGTGCGCGAACAGATCCGCAACGTGGCCACCCTGCCGGGCATCGTCAAGGCCGCGTGGACCATGCCCGATGCCCACTGGGGTTACGGCTTCCCCATCGGCGGCGTGGCGGCCTTCGATCCCGATGAAGGCGGCGTGGTCTCCGCCGGCGGCGTCGGCTTCGACATCTCCTGTGGCGTGCGCACCCTGATCACCGGCCTGCGTCGCGAGGATGTGGCGCAACGGTCCGAGCGCCTGGCCGACGCGCTGTTTGCCAACATTCCCGCCGGCGTCGGCAGCACCGGCCGCATTCGCCTGAACGCGGAACAGATGGATGCCATGCTCGAAGGTGGCGCCAGCTGGGCGGTGGGGCAGGGCTATGGCTGGCCGGCGGATCTGGAACGCATCGAGGAACATGGCCGCATGGACGGCGCCCAACCCGAACACGTCTCGGCCCAGGCCAAGAAACGCCAGCGGGACGAGGTGGGCACGCTCGGCTCCGGCAACCACTATCTGGAGGTGCAGCATGTGGCGGCCATTCACGAGCCGCGCATCGCCGACGTCTTCGGCCTGCGCGAAGGGGACGTGGTCGTCAGCATCCATTGCGGCTCCCGCGGGCTGGGCCATCAGATCGGCACCGAATTCCTGCGCGAGATGGCGCTCGCCGCCCAGGAATACGGCATCCAGCTGCCGGATCGGGAACTGGCCTGCGCGCCCATCCGTTCGCCGGTGGGCCAGCGCTATCTCGGCGCCATGCGCGCCGGCATCAACTGCGCCCTGGCCAACCGCCAGGTCATCACCCATCTCACCCGCGAGGTGTTCGCCCGCTTCTATCCCGATACCGAGCTGAAGCTTCTCTACGACGTCTCCCACAATACCTGCAAGGAAGAGACCCACGAGGTGGACGGCCAGCCCCGGCGGCTGTACGTGCATCGCAAGGGGGCGACGCGGGCCTTCGGCCCGGGTCATCCGGATCTGCCCGCGGTCTTCCGCGACACCGGACAGCCGGTCATCATCGGCGGCTCCATGGGCACGGCGTCCTACATTCTGGCCGGTACGACCGAGAGCGAGGCGCGCGCCTTCAGTTCCGCCTGTCACGGCGCCGGTCGGTCCATGAGCCGTCACCAGTCCCGCAAGCGCTGGAAGGGGCGGGCGCTGGTGGACGAACTGGCCATGCGGGGTATCCTGATCCGCAGTCCCTCCATGCGCGGGGTGGCCGAGGAAGCGCCGGGCGCCTACAAGGATGTCAGTGCCGTGGTGCGGGTCGCCGAGCAGGCCGGCCTGGCGAAACTGGTGGCCCGTCTGGAGCCGATGATCACCATCAAGGGGTAACACATGCCCGATGCGCCGTTCACCACGGAAGTCTCGCAACGGATCTGGGACACCAAGTACCGGTATCGTGATGGCGACACCATCCATGATCGGACCATCGCCGATACCTGGCAGCGGGTCGCCAGGGCGCTGGCCTCGGTGGAACAGGATACGGCACACTGGGAAAAGCGTTTTCGCAGTCTGCTCGAGGATTTTCGTTTCCTGCCCGGCGGGCGCATCCTGGCCGGGGCCGGTACGGCCCACGAAGTGACCCTGTTCAACTGTTTCGTCATGGGCCTCATCGAGGACTCCATGGACGGCATCTTCGAGTCCCTCAAGGAAGGCGCCCTGACCATGCAGCAGGGCGGCGGTGTGGGCTACGACTTCTCCACCCTGCGACCGCGCGGCAGCCGTGCCCACCGGGTCGGCACCATCGCCTCCGGACCGGTCTCCTTCATGCGGATCTGGGACGCCATGTGCGCCACGCTGCTCTCCACCGGCGCCCGGCGCGGCGCCATGATGGCCACCCTGCGCTGCGATCATCCCGACATCGAGGAATTCATCACCGCCAAGCAGCAGCCGGGCGAATTGCGCCACTTCAACCTCTCCGTCCAGATCACCGATGCCTTCATGCAGGCGGTAGAGCAGGATGCCGACTGGCCGCTGATCTTTCCGCTCGACGGCCTGGCCGACGACGATCACCCCGGACCGGTCATCGAACGCCGCTGGACCGGCTCGCGTGAGCCGGTGCCCTGCCGGGTGTTGCGCACCGTGCGCGCCCGGGAACTGTGGGACCGGATCATGCACGCCACCTACGACTACGCCGAACCGGGGGTGTTGTTCATCGACCGCATCAACCGCATGAACAACCTGCACTGGCGCGAGCAGATCACGGCCACCAATCCCTGCGGCGAGGTGCCGCTGCCGCCCTATGGCGCCTGCGATCTTGGCTCCGTCAACCTCACGAAGTTCGTGCGCGATCCCTTCGGCCGCCACGCCGAACTGGATCGGGATGGCATCGCGGCCGCGGTGCGTGACGCGGTGCGATTCATGGACAACGTCATCGATCTGTCCCGCTTTCCGCTGCCGCAACAGGCCGAGACCGAGCGTGGCTGCCGCCGCATCGGTCTGGGGCTCACCGGTCTGGCCGACACGTTGATCATGCTGGGCCTGCGCTACGACAGCGAGGCGGCCACCCGTCTGGCCGGCGAGACCATGGCCCTGATCTGTCACACGGCCTATCGCACCTCCATCGAGCTGGCGAAGGAGAAGGGCGCCTTTCCGGTCTTCGAGAAGGAACCCTATCTGGACGGACCCTTCATCCAGGCCCTGCCCGACGACATTCGCGACGGTATCGCCCGCCACGGCATCCGCAACAGCCATCTCACCGCCATCGCGCCCACGGGCACCATCAGCCTGCTGGCCAACAACGTCAGTTCCGGCCTCGAACCGGTGTTCGATTTCGCCTACAAGCGCCGTATCCTGGATGCCGATGGGCATTACCGCGAATACGATCTGCAGGACTACGCCTGGCGGCTTTGGCAGGCCAGCCATCCCGGTGAATCCCGGCCGGCGGCCTTCGTGGACGTCAATGACCTCGTGCCCGAGGATCACCTGCGCATGCAGGCAGCCATCCAGCCCCATGTCGACAACGCCATCTCCAAGACCATCAATGTTCCGGCCGACTACCCCTTCGAGGCCTTCCGCGACATCTATCACCAGGCCTGGCACCTGGGACTCAAGGGTTGTACCACCTTCCGGCCCAATCCCGTGACGGGTGCCATCCTGCAGACCCCGGGAGAGCAGGGGCGTCACTGCTGCAGTCTCGAAAGAGAGGCGGATTGATCGGCCAAATGGCCTATACTAGGCACCAGGCATTTGAATATTCGGCATTTTTTGTGCCGATGCGGGGCCCGGCCCGACACCGGCGTGGCCTTGACCCGCCGCGTCGGTGTTTTTGTGTATCCGCCAACAGAGTGACCATTCCCGCTTGAACATCAACTGGCTGACAATGCACTTCCCGGAACCGGCGCTGGAACAGGAGTTCCAGCGCTATTACGAACAGCGTTTCGGCTGGATGATGCGTCTGGCCATTGCCGTGGCGATCCTTTTCTACGGGCTGTTTGGCATCCTCGATGGCGTTTTGTATCCCGACTTTGCGGAACGGCTGTGGTTCATTCGGTTTGTGGTGGTTATTCCCGTTCTGCTGGCCATCGCGATTTATCTCTTCCGGCAGGGGCCGCGTCGCTGGAGCCAGCTGCTGGTCAGCCTCGGGAGTCTGGTCGGCGGGCTGGGCATCATTGCCATGACCATCATCATCCCCCCCGAGCATACCGACATCTATTTTGCCGGCCTGATGCTGGTGGCCATGTTCAGCTATACCGTGTTCCGACTCCAGTTCGTCTGGGCCAGTACGGTTGGCTGGGTGACGGTGCTGATCTACAACTTCGTCACCGTGCTGTATGCCGACCCGGCGCCGGGGGAGCTGCTTACCGCCAATTTCTTCTATATCAGCGCCAACCTGATGGGCATGGTGGCCTGTTACGAGATGGAGTATGACGCCCGGCAAAACTTCACCCTGCAACGGGAACTGGAAACCGAGCAGAAACGGCTGGATCAGCTGGTCCTGCAGCTCGACGAGATGGCCCACCGGGACGAGCTGACCGGGCTGGCCAATCGCCGGTATTTCTTCGAACATTTCCAGCAGGAGTGGAACCGGCATCTCCGCTTTGCGGCACCCATTTCACTGCTGCTCATCGATGTGGACTATTTCAAGAACTACAACGACACCTACGGCCATCAGGCCGGCGACGAATGCCTGCGCAAGGTTGCCGCAACCCTGTCCGACACGGCCCGTCGCGCGGGCGATTTCGTGGCCCGGATCGGTGGGGAGGAATTCGTGGCCCTGCTGGCACGCACCGAGGCCGAAGATGCCTGCCTGCTGGGCGAAAAACTGCGCTGGCAGATCGAACAGGCAGCCGTGTCCCATTCCGCCTCCCGGGTGGCCGACGTGGTCACCATCAGCGTGGGCGCCGCCACCATCATTCCGGACAAGGAACGACGACTCGAGGATCTGCTGCGCTGTGCCGACGAGGCACTCTACGCCGCCAAGGCCAATGGCCGGAACCAGGTCATCTGCCGGAGGCTCTCGGAAGAATCCGCCTCCGGGACCGAGGACACAACACCGGAGAATCGCAGCGACATCAGCGCCGGTTGAACG
>JALVBM010000218.1 GCA_027010665.1 Chromatiales bacterium | reverse complement strand
CGCGAAGGCGCAGAGGGCGCAAAGTTCTTCGTTTTGGGTAAACCCTGATGTAGGAGCGGCGCTTAGCCGCGATGATGATTTGGTACGTTGGTGCGCGAACGCAGTCTAGAAGTCGAAGCCGAGCATCTGCCTTTCCTCGTCCCTCGCCACTCGTCCCTCGTCCCTGGTTTTATGTAGGAGCGGCGCCCTCGCCGCGATGGATGTTGGCGCAATACGCTTCGCGACGCACCCTATGTGTCAAAGCCACGCACAGGGTTTTCCTCGGCTTTGGCATCCTGCGTCGCTCTACCTCCTGCATCCATGCAGTCGTCGTTCCTCGTCCCTCGCCACTCGGCCCTGATTTGTTGGCGCAATACGCTTCGCTATTGCACCCTACTCGTCTGTTCCACGGCCCTGATTCTTGGCTACCTCCGGCAAATCCAGAAACAGCTTCGGATCCACCCGCACGTTGTTGAGGCTCACTCCCCAGTGCAGATGCGGGCCGGTGACGCGGCCGGTCATGCCCACGTGGCCCAGCACGTCGCCACGCCGGACCGGCTGGCCCGGTTTTACGGCGATGTCGTGCATGTGGCAGTACATGGTGACGAGTCCCTGCCCGTGATCCACGAACACCGTGTTGCCGTTGAAGAAGTAGTTGCCGGTGGTCACCACCACGCCGTCGGCGGGTGCGCGGATTTCAGCGCCCTTTGGCGCGGCGATGTCCAGTCCGCTGTGGGGCTTGCGCGGTTCGCCGTTGAAATAGCGGCGCAGGCCGAAGGGGCTGCCCAGCCGGCCATCCACCGGCAGATCGAAGCGGGTTTCCACCGCCGGTGTCTCCCGCCAGGTGGCCAGCGCGCCGAGGATGATTTTCTTCTCCTGCAGGATGCGCTCCAGATCCTTGGCATAGGGATTGACCATGCGCTTGTTCTTGAGCGTGATGTGCTGGGTGGCGTATTCCTTCGGCTGGATCCGGAATTCGCGCCGTTGCGTGCCGCTGGCGGTTTTCACCGTCAGGTGGGCGAGGCCCGGCTTCGCGGAGAGCGGGATGCCGACCACCGCCTCGAGGCGACCGGCGCGCTCGCGCACCATCACCCGTCGCTTGCCGTAGTGCACCACGGGCAAACCGTCCGTGGCCGGACCGAGATCCACGATGGCCACGCCGCCAGGCACCGGCTGATGGCGCGGAAACCCGCTGGCACCAGCGGCAGCGAGGGGCAGGCAGAGCAGCAGGCCCAGCAGCAGGTGGCGCAGTTCAGTCCTCACGGGTTGCCTCCACGGTGGCCAGCAGCCGGCCCTCGCCCAGGCGTGCCTCGATCCGCTCGCCGGGCGCCACATCGCGGTGGCTGCGCACCAGGCGACCGTCGTCGGCCCGGGAGACGATGGCGTAGCCGCGGGACAGGGTGGCCAGGGGGCTGACCGCATCGAGGGTCTGGCCGAGGGCGGTCAGACGGGCCTGCCGATCCTTCAGTTCCGCCTGCATGGCTTGCGCCAGACGTCCCCGCAGGTGTTCCAGGCTCAGGCGATGGCGGGCCAGGCGGGGCAGGGGCGCCTGCTGGGTCAGGCGCTGACGGAGCAGGGCCAGGCGCGACGCCTCGTGACGCAGCCGATGGCGCATGGCCTGATCCCGACGCAGGGTCAGCTCGTCCAGCCGCTGCAGGGCGTTCTCGATGCGGCGGGCCGGATGGGGCAGGCGGGATCGCAGCCAGCGCAGATGCTGCGCGTGGCGCTGCAGCCGACCGGCCATGGCCCGCACCAGCCGGTCCCGAAGCTGGTGCAGCCGGTGTGCCAGTTCCTGCTGATCGGGGGTGAGCAGTTCGGCGGCGGCCGTGGGCGTGGGCGCCCGCTGGTCGGCCACGAAATCGGCGATGGTGAAGTCCACCTCGTGGCCGATCCCGGTCACCACCGGCAGCGGGCAGGCCGCCAGCGCCCGGGCCACCACCTCCTCGTTGAAGGCCCACAGATCCTCCAGGGAGCCGCCGCCCCGGGCCAGGATCAGCACGTCGCATTCGCCCCGTTCGCCCGCCAGTTTCAGCATGCGGGCGATCTCGGGTGCGGCATTCTCGCCCTGGACGGGCACCGGATAGATCACCACGGGAATGCCGGGAAAGCGCCGCCGCAGGGTGGTGAGGATGTCGCGGATCGCCGCCCCCGTGGGGGAGGTGATGACCCCGATCCGCCTGGGCAGGCGGGGCAGGGCCTGCTTGCGTTCCATGGCGAACAGCCCTTCGGCGTCGAGCCGCTGGCGCAGCGCCTCGAAGGCCCGTCGCAGGGCCCCGTCGCCGGCTTCCTCCATGTGTTCGACGATGAGCTGGAACTCGCCCCTGGCCTCGTACAGGCCGATGCGCGCCCGCACCAGCACCTGCATGCCGTTGTCGGGCGCAAAGCGCAGCAGCCGGTTGCGATTGCGGAACATGGCTGCCCGCACCTGGGCATTTTCGTCCTTGAGGGTGAAATACCAGTGCCCGGACGCCGGCCGGGCCAGGTTGGAAATCTCTGCCTCCAGCCAGATGAGCGGAAAACTGCCCTCCAGCAGCATCCGCACCTCACGGTTCAGGCGGCTGACGGTGTAGACGTCCCGGAGAGATTCGGTGGGGGCAAGCGTGTCGACCATCGAACGATGATAGCCCGAATTACGGGTAGCGGGTAGCTGGAGACGGGTAGCCGGGAAAGGCGTTGGGGGAGAGGCTTCGAGTGATTTCGAGGTATATCAACATCCTTTCCCTGTGACCAGATATCAGATCGCTTCGGGATTTCCTGAAAATCAGGGAGCCCTGCTGCTTTTCGAAGCCAATGAACAAACGCTTTTCCCGGCTACCCGTCCCCAGCCACCAGCCACCCACAAAAAAGCCGGCATACCGCCGGCTTTTTGTGGCTTCGCGGAGACCGCTCAGTTGTAGCGGGGCTGCACGTTCTTGGCCAGTTCGGCCTGCTTCAGGGCGTTGCTGCTCTGGCGCTTGGCCTTGTTGGCCAGCTTCACGGCCGTGTCGTAGTCGCCCTTTTTGAGGGCTTCCTGGGCCTTCTTGATCAGCTTGCGGGTGTCGCGCCACTCGAATCCGGCCTTGGCAGCGCGGTTGGTCTCGTGCTCGGCGGCGGTGATGGCGCTCAGGGCGTCGTTCTTGTTGTGCACGGGACCGGACGCACAGGCGCCAAGGGTCAGCGCAGCGGCGGCAAACAGGACTGCGATCTTCTTCATGGGATCCTCCGCGAAAGTTCGCTTGGTTGCTGTATGGTGGAATGAAATGGAAGGTCTGTCGGGCAGACCGATATTTTTCTGGTTATCTGGCAGGTGAGGCCACACTGCCTGCAAGGCATTATGCGCACATGGCGGGGGCTTGGCAACCATCCCGCGCCCGTTTACCACCCCGATGATTCTCTTTATAATTCGCCGATTTACCCGACCCGGATCCCGACGACATGCTGCGAATCGCCAAACAAGCCCTGACCTTCGACGACGTCCTGCTGGTTCCTGCCCATTCCACGGTGCTCCCGCGCGACGTCAGCCTCAAGACCCGTCTCACCCGCGACATCGAGCTGGCCATCCCGCTGGTCTCGGCCGCGATGGACACGGTCACCGAGGCCCGGCTGGCCATCGCCATGGCCCAGGAGGGCGGGATCGGCATCATCCACAAGAACATGGATGCCATCAGCCAGGCCGAGCACGTGCGCCAGGTGAAGAAGTTCGAGAGCGGCATCATCAAGGAGCCGCTGACCGTCACCCCCGACACCAGCATCCGCGAAGTGCTGGAACTGACCCGGGCCGAGAACATCTCCGGTGTCCCGGTGGTGAAGGGCACCGAGCTGGTGGGTATCGTCACCAGCCGGGATCTGCGCTTCGAAACAGGCTATGAAAAACCTGTCTCCAAAATCATGACGCCCAAGGAGCGCCTGGTCACCGTCAAGGAGGGCGCCGAGCGGGACGAAATCCTCAAGCTGCTGCACGAGCACCGCATCGAGAAGGTGCTGGTGGTGGACGACAACTTCCAGCTGCGTGGCCTGATCACCGTCAAGGACATCCAGAAGGCCAAGGAAAACCCCAATGCCTGCAAGGATGAACAGGGCCGTCTGCGGGTCGGCGCGGCCGTCGGCGTGGGTGCCGGTACCGAGGAGCGGGTGGAACTGCTGGTCGCCGCCGGGGTGGACGTGATCGTGGTGGACACCGCCCACGGCCACGCCCAGGGCGTGCTCGACCGGGTGGCCTGGGTGAAGAAGCACTATCCGCAGGTCCAGGTCATCGGCGGTAACATCGCCACCGCCGAGGCCGCGAAAGCCCTGGTGGATGCCGGCGCCGACGCCGTCAAGGTGGGCATCGGTCCCGGCTCCATCTGCACCACCCGCATCGTCGCCGGTGTCGGCGTGCCCCAGATCACGGCCGTCTCCGACGTGGCCGAAGCCCTGGAAGGCACCGGCGTGCCGCTCATCGCCGACGGCGGCATCCGTTACTCGGGCGACATCGCCAAGGCCCTGGTGGCCGGCGCCCATTCGGTCATGATCGGTTCCATGTTCGCCGGCACCGAGGAATCCCCGGGCGAGGTCGAGCTCTACCAGGGTCGTTCCTACAAGTCCTACCGCGGCATGGGCTCCCTGGGCGCCATGACCACCCGCCACGGCTCCTCCGATCGCTACTTCCAGGAAGGCTCCGAGGCGGAGAAGCTGGTCCCCGAGGGCATCGAGGGCCGCGTCCCCTACAAGGGCCCGCTCGGCCCGGTCATCAACCAGCTCCTCGGCGGCATCCGCGCCTCCATGGGCTATACCGGCTGCAGCAACATCGACGAGATGCGCACCAAGCCCCAATTCGTCCAGGTCACCGCCGCCGGCATGCGCGAAAGCCACGTGCACGACGTGACCATCACCAAGGAAGC
>JALVBM010000217.1 GCA_027010665.1 Chromatiales bacterium | reverse complement strand
GTGAGCCAGCAGAACCAGCAGTTCGGCGTCGGCCGGATCGGCCAGTCACCCACCGGCGAACCGGTGGAGATGACCTTCCCGGTGGTGACCGAGGGCCGCTTCACCACGCCCCGGGAATTCGAGGACATCATCCTGCGCACCGACGCCAGGGGCACCGCCATCGTGCGCCTGGGCGACGTGGGTCGCGCCGAGGAGGGGCTCAAGGCCTATCTGCTGCGCTCCAGCCTCAACGGCACGCCATCCACCTTCATCGCCATCTACCAGCAACCCGGCTCCAACGCCCTGCAGGTGTCCCAGTCCATTCGCGATCTGATGGCGGAACTCAAGCAGAACTTTCCCGAGGGCATCGACTACACCATCTCCCTCGACACCACCCAGTTCGTCAAGGCCTCCATCGACGAGGTGGTGACCACGCTGATCATCGCCATCGTGCTGGTGGTGCTGGTGACCTATCTGTTCCTGCAGAGCATCAACGCCACCCTGATCCCCACCATCGCCATCTTCGTCTCGGTGATCGGCACCTTCATCGGCATGCAGATGCTGGGCTTTTCCATCAACCTGCTGACCCTGTTCGGCCTGGTCCTGGCCATCGGCACGGTCTGCGACGACGCCATCGTGGTGGTGGAGAACGTGGAGCGAAACCTGGCCAGCGGGATGCCGCCGCGCGACGCCACCTTCCGGGCCATGGAAGAGGTCACCGGCCCGGTGATCGCCACCACCCTGGTGCTGATCGCCGTGTTCGTGCCCGTGGCCTTCCTCGGCGGCACCACCGGCGTGCTCTACCAGCAGTTCGCCATGACCATCGCCGTATCCGTGGCCATCTCCAGCTTCGTGGCCCTGACCCTGACCCCCGCCCTGGCCGCCCTGCTGCTCAAGCCCCGCCAGGGCGAACCCGGCGGCTTCTTCGGCGCCTTCAACCGCTGGCTGGCGGGCGTGACCGAACACTACGCCAGGGGCGTGCGCCTGACCCTGCAGCGGATCGGCATCGCCATGGCCGTGCTGGGGGCGATGCTGTTTGCCACCTGGCGGCTGTTCGAGGTGGTGCCGGGCAGCTTCGTGCCCCCGGAAGACCAGGGCTACGTGTTCGCCGCCGTGATCCTCCCCGACGGCGCCAGCCTGGATCGCACCCAGGCCCTGACCCAGAAGGTCGCCGACATCTTCGCCCGGCACCCCGCGGTGCAGGACTACTCGGCCCTGTCCGGCTTCAGCCTGCTGGACTCGCAGTTCAAGACCAACGCCGGCACCGTGTTCGTGGCCCTCAGGGATTTCGCCGAACGCAGCGGCAGGCCCGAGCTGTCCGCCCAGGCCCTGTTCGACTTCGTGGCGCCGAAACTGGCGGCGCTCACGGAAGGCGTGGTGCTGCCCATCAATCCGCCCTCCATTCCGGGGCTGGGCAGCCAGGGCGGTTTCGAGTTCTGGGTGCAGAACCGCGGCCAGGGCGACATGGCCCGGCTGGAACGGATCACCCGCCAGCTGATCGCCCGGGCCGGGGAAACGCCGGTGGTCACCCGGCTCAACACTACCATCAATGCCGCTTCCCGCCAGTTGCGCGCGGATCTCGATCGCGCCAAGGCCGAGGTGCTGGGCGTGCCGGTGGCCGATGCCTACGCCGCCCTGCAGACCCTGTTCGGCTCGCTCTACGTCAGCCAGTACAACAAGTACGGCCGGGTCTGGCAGGTGATCCTGCAGGCCGAACCCCAGTACCGGCAGACCCCCGAAGACATCAACAACATCTTCGTGCGCCAGAAGAACGGCAAGATGGTGCCCCTGGCTGCCCTCATCGACACCCGCTACATCACCGGCCCCGATCTGGTCTCGCGCTTCAACGGTTTTCCGGCCGCCAAGATCAACGGCGACGCCGCGCCCGGCTACAGTTCCGGCCAGGCCATCGCCACCATGGAAGAAACCGCCGCCCAGGTCCTGCCGGACGGCTTCACCTACGCCTGGGCCGGCCAGGCCTTCGAGGAGAAACAGGCCGGCAGCACGGCCGTGCTGGTATTCGCCTTCGCCCTGGTGATGGTGTTCCTGATCCTCTCGGCCCAGTACGAACAGTGGTCCCTGCCGGTGGCGGTGATCACCGCCGTGCCCTTCGGCCTGTTCGGCGCCCTGCTCTCGGTCTGGCTGCGGGGCATGGAGAACGACGTCTATTTCCAGATCGGCCTCATCACCCTGATCGGCCTGTCGGCCAAGAACGCCATCCTGATCGTCGAGTTCGCCGAGCTGCAGTACCGTGAGGGCATGTCGGCCTTCGACGCCGCCATCGAGGCGGCGCGCCTGCGGCTGCGTCCAATCCTGATGACCTCGCTGTCGTTCATCCTCGGCGCCCTGCCACTGGTGACCGCCTCCGGCGCCGGTGCCGCCGCCCGCCATTCCATCGGCACCGGCATCATCGGCGGCATGGTCGGCGCCACCACCCTGGCGCTGTTCTTCGTGCCGCTGTTCTACTACCTGATCATGCGCGCCAAGGAACGCTTCGGCGCCGCACCGGAGCGCAATTCGTGATCCGCCGCGCCCTGCTGCCGCTGCTCGTCGCCCTCGCCGCCGGCTGCACGGTGGGTCCCGACTACGTGCGTCCCGACATCGACACGCCGGAACGCTGGCGCGTGCCGGTCACGGAAGCCGAGGCCATCGCCAATACGGACTGGTGGCGCGCCTTCGGCGATCCGGTGCTCGACGCCCTGATCGCGGAGGCGTTGCAGAACAACCGCGATCTGCGCATCGCCGCCGCCCGCGTGGACGAATACGCCGCCTATCTGGGCATCACCCGTTCCGAATTCTTCCCCCAGCTCGGCTACGGCGCCGGGGCCAGCCGCCGCGAGGCCGGCGCCGACGTGCCGGGCGGCGCCTCCGGCGATCTGTTCGAGGCCACCCTCAACCTGGGCTGGGAGATCGATCTGTGGGGCCGCATCCGCCGCGCCAGCGAGGCGGCGCGCGCCGATCTGCTGGCCGCCGAGGCCAGCCGCCATGCCGTGATCCTCACCCTCACCGCGGCCGTGGCCACCGGCTACGTGCAGTTGCGCAACCTCGACCGGCAGCTCGAGATCGCCCGCGAGACGGTAGAAAGCCGCGCCCAGTCCGTGCGCCTGTTCGAGCTCAAGTTCCGGGGCGGGGTCATCTCCGAGCTGGAGCTGGCCCAGGTGCGCTCCGAATACGAACAGGCCGCGGTGCGGGTGCCCTCGCTGGAGCGACAGATCGCCCTGCAGGAGAACGCCCTGTCGGTCCTGCTCGGGCGCAATCCCGGCCCCATCGAGCGCGGCAAGCCGGCCGACGGGCTGCGCCTGCCACCGGTCCCCGCCGGCCTGCCGGCGGATCTGCTCACCCGCCGGCCCGACGTGCAGGCCGCCGAACAGGTGCTGATATCCGCCAATGCCCGCATCGGCGTGGCCCGGGCGCGCTATCTGCCCACCATCTCCCTGACCGGTGTGTTCGGCCAGGCCAGCGATGAGCTGGGCGCGCTGTTCGACAGTGGCACCAATCACTGGACCATCGGCGCCGGCATCCTCGGCCCGCTTTTCACCGGCGGGCGCGTCAGGAGCGAGGTGGCCGCCAGCGAGGCCATCCAGCGGCAGATGCTGGAGCGTTACCTGGCCGCCATCCAGACCGCGTTTCGCGAAGTGGACGACGCCCTGGTCTCGGTGGCCCGCCGCCGCGACGAGCTGGCCGCCCGCGGCCGCCAGGTGGCCGCCCTGCGCATGTACGCGAACAAGGCCCGGGCCCGTTACGACGAAGGCTACGTGAGCTACATCGAGGTGCTGGACGCCGAACGGCGCCTGTTCGACACCGAGCTGCTCGAGGTGCAGGCCCGCGCCGATCTCTACGCAGCCCTGGTCAGTCTCTACAAGGCCATGGGCGGCGGCTGGTCCGCCATGCCCCCGGCGCCCAACCCGCCGGGCGAAACGGAACCGGCCACCACCGCGCCGGTCTCACCGAAAGACGACCCAACCGGAACCTGACATGCCCCACTGCCTCCCCGCTCTGCTCGTTCTCCTCTGCCTGACACCCGTCGTATTCGCCGACGTGCC
>JALVBM010000216.1 GCA_027010665.1 Chromatiales bacterium | reverse complement strand
GCCCCCGCTACCAATTCCTGATTGAAATCAATCAATTACGAAACAAAAACGGCGCCTTCGGGCGCCGTTTTTGTTTTCCCCGCTCAAATTCAGGAAATTTGTTCGAGGCCGGTGCCGGCCAGTCTCTGGTAGTAGCGCGCGCGGTAGAAATGGCGCTTGTGGGTGGCATCGTCGGTGAACGCGGCGCGATCATGGAGGACATTGTTGCTCACGAGGCCCATGCCGGGTTCGAGCAGGCCGCGAAGGATGTAGGGCGTGTCACTGTTCAGAATCGCCTCGAGTGCCGCTACGGCATCACGGGTGAGCGCATCATCGGCCCAGATCACGTTGTTGACCCGGATGGTATAGCGCATGTGCAGATGGCCCTCGGGAGTGATGCGGAACACCGGGCCGGTCTCCTCGCGGCGGGCCACCTTGCCATCGGCAATCCGGGCCGGAATGGTCAGGGCATTGGGGGCCATCAGGGCACGAATGTAATCGGGATTCTGTTCACGCAGCAGAATGTAGGCGATTTCGTGATCCAGCAGGGCGTTCTCGCCGCCCGAGGCGGCGCGTTGCACCACATGCAGCAACAGGGCGTGGATCTGCCTGTCCGGCGGGTTGTAGTAGCCATCCGTATGCCAGTTGATGGCGCGATTGGTATACGGAATGTAGTGCTGGCGAATCCCGTCGTTCCGGACCGTGAGCGAGGTCAGGCCCGTGTCGTCGGCCAGCCAGTTGCGGTCGGGCCCGGCGAGGCCGAAGTGGCGCGCCAGGGACAGGGGGATTTCGGGGTCCGGATCGGTCCCGGTCTTGCCGGCGTAGAGGACCATGTTGGCCTTGCGGCAGCGCTCCAGCAGGGCATCGAATTCCCGGGGCTTGAGGCGGCGGGGATCATCCACCTCCACGATCAGGTCGCCGATGTTGGTCGGCGCAACCTGCAGTTTCCAATCCCGCCAGCGTGCGTAGGTTTCCGGATCGTCGGGATGGAAGGGGCTGGGGCGGGGTGCGGACATGTTCGGAGAAACTGCTATCATTGAGAAAACCTGCCGGGGCTGGACGCGAAACGGTGGGCAGTCTAGCGGGATCGGGAAGGCCGGATATTGATGCAGGTCAATGGACCGGCGGAAGGTGCCTGGAAAGCGTCTCAGGGAGAAAGGCGATGGATCTGCAGTTCAAATGGATAGGTGGTGCCACGTGGCTGCTGGATGTGGGTGGTGTCCGGATCGCCTGTGATCCGGTCCTCTGTCCGAAGGATACCGTGCAGGATTATTTCTGGTTCAAGGCCCGTCGGCGCGATGATCCGGTCTACAGCGAAGCCGAACTGGCCGATGTGGATCTGTGGCTGCTGACCCACCCGCACGAAGACCATGTCGATGCACCGGGCCTCGCCCGGATCAACAAGGCGTCGCGCATCGTCACCCGGCGAAACGTCCTGCCCCTGATTCCGGACCATCCTGCCGAAAACGTCACTGCGCTCGAGTGGGGAGAGCAAACCGAGATCGAATTTGGCGACGTCCGGATCAGGGTCGAGGCGGTGCCTGCCATCCATGGCGTCAATCCCGTCACAGCCATCCTTGCCGGCGGCGTCAACGGCTTCTATCTCACCCTTCGACAGGGAACGGAGGAAGCCCATGTCTACGTTACATCCGATACGGTGCTCAAGCGCAAGGTCATGGATGCCGTAGCCGGACGACCCGTCGACGTCCTGATTCCCAACATGGGCGCCGCCCGGCAGGGGAGCTGGATGATGACGCTCACCCTGTCATCGAAAATGCTGCAAAGGATGGCGGAAAGGTTGCAACCGAAATGGATTGTTCCCGTCCATTTTCATACCTTCGATCACTACGTCGAACCCATCGACAAGGTCCGGAC
>JALVBM010000215.1 GCA_027010665.1 Chromatiales bacterium | reverse complement strand
TTCCTGCCCATGACCACGGATATCCATGCCGATCGCGTCCTGATCCTCGATTTTGGCTCCCAATACACGCAACTTATTGCCCGCCGGGTGCGCGAGGCCGGGGTCTACAGCGAGATCCATCCCTGGGACATGCCGGAGGACGAGATAAGCGCCTTCGCGCCACGGGCCATCATCCTCTCCGGCGGGCCGGAGACGGTCACCGCCGAGGAGGCGCCGAAGGCGCCGGAGGTGGTTTTCGAACTGGGGGTGCCGGTGCTCGGGATCTGCTACGGCATGCAGACCATGGCCGCCCAGCTCGGCGGCAAGGTGGAGATGGCCGAACACCACGAATACGGTTATGCCCAGGTCCGCGCCCATGGCCACACGGCCCTGCTGCGGGACATCGAGGACCACACCAGCCCGGAAGGTTATGGACTGCTGGACGTCTGGATGAGCCACGGCGATCGGGTGGTGAAGATGCCACCCGGCTTCAAACTCATGGCCTCCACCGAGAGCGCACCCATCGCCGGCATGGCCGATGAGGAACGGCATTTCTACGGCATCCAGTTCCACCCGGAAGTCACCCACACCCGCCAGGGCCAGCGCATCATCGAGCGCTTCGTGCATGACATTGCCGGCTGCCAGGCCCTGTGGACGGCCGACAACATCATCGACGATAGCGTGGCGAAGATTCGGGAACGGGTCGGCAGTGATCAGGTGCTGCTCGGCCTCTCGGGCGGCGTCGATTCCTCGGTGGTCGCGGCCCTGCTGCACAAGGCCATCGGCAATCAGCTCACCTGTGTATTCGTGGACAACGGCCTGCTGCGCTACCAGGAAGGCGATCAGGTCATGACCACCTTCGCCAAACACATGGGGGTGAAGGTGATCCGCGTTGACGCCGAACACCGCTTCCTGCGCGCCCTCAAGGGCGTGACCGATCCCGAACAGAAGCGCAAGATCATCGGCAACCTGTTCATCGAGGTATTCGAGGAAGAGGCCGAGAAACTCACCGACGTGAAATGGCTGGCCCAGGGCACCATTTATCCCGATGTCATCGAGTCGGCCGGCGCCAAGACCGGCAAGGCCCACCTGATCAAGTCCCATCACAACGTGGGCGGCCTGCCCGAGTTCATGAAACTCAAACTGCTCGAACCCCTGCGGGAGCTGTTCAAGGACGAAGTGCGCAAACTGGGTGTGGAACTGGGCCTGCCCTACGACATGGTCTACCGCCATCCCTTCCCGGGACCGGGTCTCGGCGTGCGCATCCTCGGCGAGGTAAAGAAGGAATACGCCGACACCCTGCGCCTGGCCGATCACATCTTCATCGAGGAACTGCGCGAACACGATCTCTACGACAAGGTCAGTCAGGCCTTCGTCGTCTTCCTCCCCGTCAAGTCGGTGGGCGTCACCGGCGACGGTCGCCGATACCAGCATGTAGTCAGCCTGCGGGCGGTGGAAACCGTGGACTTCATGACCGCCCGCTGGGCCCACCTGCCCTACGAATTCCTTGAGCGCGTCTCCACACGCATCGTCAACGAAGTGCCGGGCCTGTCCCGTGTGGTCTACGACGTGACCGGCAAGCCGCCGGGCACGATCGAGTGGGAGTGACGGATTCGGCCGGTATATGCTGCATGCTCTGGTACGCATCGTCGTGCGCTAACAGAAGCCTGTATCCATGATGGACGCGGTTGATACTCCCTTGCTTTCGCTCCTTGTTGTTGTATCAGTTGAAACATGTCCTCATGCCTGATGACCGAAATTCCTGCCCGTGGGGAGTGTTGGCCATGGATGAATCGCGTATGATGATGAGGCCTGGCGAAGCGAGACAGCCGAGCGATGTCGTTCCCGAAATGGCACGGCATGCTGAACAACAACAAGAGCGTTGGAATGCGCGAAAAATCGAGGAAAAAGGATGATAAAGAACCCGTTGTTACTTTGGTATACAGTTGTTGCCACCACGTTGGTGCTGATGATAGGTGGTCTTGTTCTGCCTGCACAGGCCTGCACAGGCCTGCGACTTACGGCAGAAGACGGCACGGTTGTCCATGCCCGTACGCTGGAGTTCGGTGTGGATCTGGGATCGGAGGTGAT
>JALVBM010000214.1 GCA_027010665.1 Chromatiales bacterium | reverse complement strand
GCCTTTCCTCGCCCCTCGTCCCTCGTCCCTCGCCACTGGTTGTCTCGCGGCGCACAACTGCCATAGACCCGACGAAGCCAAGGAACATCAAAACCCCATGATCCGGACCAAATCCAATACCCCGTCATGAAACCCAAAGCCATCCTCACCCTGCTTTTACTGACCCTGCTCCCCTTCAGCATCGCCCACGCGGTCCTGAAGATCGAAATCACCCAGGGCGTGGAAGGCGCCTCGCCCATCGCCATCGTGCCCTTCGGCTGGCAGGGCACTGGCGCGCCGCCCGAATCGTTGCATGCCATCGTCGCCGCCGACCTGCAGCGCAGCGGCTTTTTCGCGCCCCTGCCGGAGCAGGACATGATTGCCCGGCCGGTGGATCCCCGTCAGGTCAATTTCGCCAACTGGCGGGCGCTGAACGTGGATCACCTGGTGGTGGGCCGCATGGCGGCGCTGCCCGACGGCACCTATCAGGTGCAGTTCCAGTTGCTCGACGTGCACAAGGGCACCCAGCTTGCCGGCTACAGCATCCGCAGCCGCAAGCCCGATCTGCGGCGCACGGCCCACCAGATCAGCGACATCGTCTACAAGGTGATCACCGGCCGCCCCGGCGCCTTCGACACCCGCATCGCCTACGTCACGGTGACTGGCAATCGCAAGCAGCAGAAGACCTACCGCCTGGCGGTGGCCGATTCCGACGGCCACAACGAGCGCATCCTGTACGAGTCGAACCGTCCCCTGATGTCGCCCGACTGGGCGCCGGACGGCAGGCGCCTGGCCTACGTTTCCTTCCGGGACGGGCGCTCCGAGATCTTCATCCAGAACATCCTCACCGGCGAGGCGCAGAAGGTCGCCGCTTTCCCCGGCCTGAACAGCGCACCGGCCTTCTCGCCCGACGGCCGATGGCTGGCCATGACCCTGTCGAAGGACGGCAATCCGGAAATCTACGTGATGGATCTGGCCACGAAGAAACTGACCCGCATCACCCGCAACGATGCCATCGACACGGAACCGGCCTGGATGCCGGACGGCAGGGCGCTGGTGTTCACTTCCGATCGCGGTGGTTCACCGCAGCTATACAAGGTCCCCGTCGGCCGGCGGGGCGCCGCCGGGCCGGTCACGCGCCTGACTTTCGACGGCAACTACAACGCCCGCGCCGCTGTCTCGCCCGACGGTCGCCGGATCGCCATGGTGCATCGGGAGGAGGGCCGTTTCCGTATCGCGGTGCTGGATCTCGACAGCGGCCGTCTGCAGATCCTCACCAACAACCGCCTGGACGAATCGCCCAGCTTTGCGCCCAATGGTAGTATGATCATCTACGCCACCGAGGACAATTATCGGGGCGTGCTGTCCGCCGTATCGGTCGATGGTCGTGCCCATCAGAAGCTGAGTCTGCAGACGGGCGACGTCCGCGAGCCCGACTGGTCGCCGTTCAAGCGTCGCGGCAACTGATTCGCGTCAACACGCCTGGGAGCATATTCAAATGGAAACCATCTCACGCATCATCATCGTGGCCGGTCTGATCGCGGTGGCCGCCGGTTGCAAGTTCGCCCCGGTGAAGAAGTCCGGCGAGCCCATCGAGGAAGCGCCGCCGCCCGTAGCCGAACAGCCTGCCGAATCGGAAAAGGAGAAACGCTACGTCATTGGCGAGGAGGCCTCGCTGGACGTGTCCGCCATCAACGATCCGGCCAGCCCGCTGGCGAAACGGGTCATCTACTTCGAGCTGGATAGCAGCCAGGTGGACACGGAGGGGCGCGAGATCATCGGCAGCCATGCCCGCTTCCTGGCCGCCCATCCGGAGATCTCCATCGTGCTCGAAGGTCATGCGGACGAGCGCGGCACCCGCGAATACAACCTGGCCCTGGGCGAACGTCGCGCCAAGGCGGTCAAACAGCTGATGGTGCTGCAGGGGGTCGATCCGAACCAGATCCAGGTGATCAGTTTCGGCGAGGAACGCCCGGTAGCACTGGACCACAATGAATCGGCCTGGCGGCTCAATCGCCGGGTCGAGATTCTCTATTCGGGGTACTGATTCATGCACAAGCCCGTCCTGCGCCTGTTGTGGCTGGTTCCGGCACTCGGGGTGTCCCTTTCGCTCATGGCGGCCGAGCCGTCCGCTAGGACCGCCTCGCTGGAGGCGCGCCTGGAACGGATCGAGCGCCAGCTCGACAATCGCGGCCTGGTGGACATTCTGGTCAAGCTGGAGACGCTGCAGAACGAAGTCCGGAAACTGCGCGGCGAGAACGAGGTGCTGGCCCACAAGCTCGAGGAGATGAAGAAGCGCCAGCGGGATCTCTATATCGATCTGGATCGCCGCCTGGTCCAGCTCGAGCGCGGCGGACGCGCCGCGGCGCCGGTGGCACCGGCTGCCGCGACGACGCCGGGAACGGTCGAGACCGCGCCGTCGCCCAACGTGGTCCCCGGTGGCAAGCCCACCACCGCCACACGCCGCGCGCCGCCGCCCGCGCCTCCGGCGCCGGTGGTGGCCGCGGCCAGCGAGACCGAACAGCAGGCCTACCAGCAGGCCTTCAACCTGCTGCGGGAACTGAAGTACGACAAGGCCAGCAAGGCCTTCCGCGAGTTCCTGAAAAAGTATCCCGATGGCCGCTACGCCCACATCGCCCAGTACTGGCTGGCCGAGACCAACTACGCCCAGCGCCGGTTCAAGCAGGCCATCGCCGATTACCAGACACTGATTGACAAGTATCCGGACAGCCCCAAGCTGGCCGAGGCGCTGCTCAAGATCGGTTACAGCCAGTATGAGTTGAAGAACTACGCGGCCGCCCGCGAGACTCTGGAGCGCCTGATCGCCAGCTATCCGGGCACCACCGAAGCGGGCCAGGCCCGCAACCTGCTGCAGAAGATCCGCCTCAAGACCGGCAAGTAGGGCAGGCCGCGTGACCGACGCCGATCGCCTGCGGATCACCGAGATCTTCCTGTCCCTGCAGGGCGAGAGCCGCAGCGTCGGCTGGCCCACCGTGTTCGTGCGCCTCACCGGCTGCCCCCTGCGCTGTGGTTACTGCGACACGGCCTATGCCTTCCAGGGCGGCGAATGGTGGCCCCTGCAGGGGATCGTGGACAGGGTGGCCGAATACGGCGTGCGCCACGTCACCGTCACCGGCGGCGAGCCGCTGGCGCAGAAGAACGTGCTGCCCCTGCTCAACGCCCTCAACGACGCCGGCCATGAAGTCTCCCTGGAGACGTCCGGCGCGCTTGATATCGCCCCGGTCGATCCCCGCACCGTGATCGTCATGGACATCAAGACCCCCGGCTCTGGCGAGGCGGAACGTTTCCACGCCGCCAACATCGAACACCTCAAGCCCATCGACCAGGTCAAGTTCGTTCTCGTCGACCGCGCCGACTACGACTGGGCCGTGGCCCGACTGGCCGAATACCGCCTCCCCGAACGCTGCGAAGTGCTCTTCTCCCCGGCCCACGGCCAGCTCGAACCCCGCGACCTCGCCGACTGGATCCTCACCGACCGCCTCCCGGTCCGCTTCCAGCTCCAGCTCCACAAGCTCCTCTGGGGCGACGAACCGGGGCGGTGAACGACTTGTCAGTTTTACTGGAAAGAACGCGGAGGGCACGGAGACACGGAGGGCACGGAGGGTAAAAATGTTATTTTTGTATGCGGTGTCGATGAAATTCGTGACAAAATTCCTAATCTCCATGACCTCCGTGTCTCCGTGATCTCCGTGTTACTTCCACCGAATCTATCGAAGCATGACTGACACCAGAACAGGCAACGACACGCCCAAGGCCGTTGTGCTCGTCTCCGGGGGGCTGGATTCGGCCACCGTGCTGGCCATGGCGAAGGAGCGGGGCTACGCCATCCATGCCATGAGTTTCGACTACGGGCAGCGGCATCGATGCGAGCTGGAGGCGGCGCGGGCGGTGGCGGCGGCGGCCGGGGTGGTGGCGCACAAGCGGATCACCCTGAACCTGGACGAGATCGGCGGCTCGGCCCTGACCGATACGGCCATCGCCGTGCCCGAGCAACCGGGGGAGGGGATACCGGTCACCTACGTGCCGGCGCGCAACACGGTGTTTCTGGCCCTGGCGCTGGGCTGGGCCGAGGTGCTGGGCGCGGAGTCCATCTTCATCGGCGTCAATGCCGTGGACTATTCGGGCTATCCCGACTGCCGGCCCGAGTTCATCGAGGCCTTCAACCGCCTGTCGGCCGTGGCCACGAAGGCGGGCGTGGAGGGTCGGCCTATCCGTATCGAGACGCCGCTCATTCACCTGAGCAAGGCCGAGATCATCCGCGAAGGGGTGCGGCTGGGCGTGGACTACGGCCTCACGGTGTCCTGCTACAATCCCGACGAGGATTGCCGGGCCTGCGGTCGCTGTGATGCGTGTCGCCTGCGGGCGGCCGGTTTCGAGGCCGCCGGCGTGCCGGATCCGACCCGCTACCAGACGGATTGACGGCCGGACAGGGTGCACATCGCAACCCATCCGCGCCGGAATGGTGTCTTTCTCTGGTCTGGGTCGGGGCGAGCACATAGAATCCCTTGAGTCCCGCACTTGACGTTTCGACGTCCTGCCAGGGTTGCGGCCAATACACACATCAAAATTACGGTTAGGGTGAGGTTGCCATGTCCGAGACTTTCCTTTCCGCCCACATGACGGTCCTGCTGGCGGTCTTTGCCATCGCCTTCGTCATGGGCGCCATCGTCAACAAGACCAATTTCTGCACCATGGGCGCGGTTTCCGACTGGGTGAACATGGGCGATACCGGTCGCTTTCGCGCCTGGATCCTGGCCATGGCCACGGCCATCCTCGGTGTGACCCTGATCGAGGCCGGCGATATTCTCAGTGTCGACAAGACCCTGCCGCCCTACCGGGGCAGCAACTTTGCCTGGCTGGAGTATGTCTTCGGCGGGATCCTCTTCGGTATCGGCATGACCCTCGGCTCCGGCTGCGGCAACAAGACTCTGGTGCGGATCGGCGGTGGCAACCTCAAGTCCATCATCGTGTTCGCCATCATCGCCGTCTTCGCCTATTTCATGATCAATCCCTTCCCGGGCACCGACGCCACCATCTACTCGCTGGTGTTCTATCCCTGGACCAGCCCCGCCAGCGTGTCCATGGCCGGCGCCCAGGACATCGGCAGCGTGGTCTCGCGCCTCGCCGGTGGCGAGGTGGACGTCCTGCGGCTGGTCTTCGGCCTGCTGCTGGCGGCGGCCCTGCTGTTCTACGTGTTCCGTTCGAAAGAGTTTCGCGGCAGCTTCGACAACGTGCTCGGCGGCCTGACCGTGGGTCTGGCCGTGCTGGCGGCCTGGTATGCCACCGGCGCCCTGGTCAGCATCGACGCCGACGGCGACCTGCTGAGCTGGGCGGACTACGCCAGCGCCGAAAACTGGGACATGCTCGAGGACGACGCCGACGCACGCCCCCGCGACGTGGGCGTACAGTCCTTCACCTTCATCAATCCCATCGGCCAGACCCTGCGCCTGATCCTGGAAAAGTTCGACTTCTCCTTCGTCACCTTCGGCATCGCCGCCGTAATCGGCGTGATTCTGGGTTCCTTCGTCTGGTCCCTGATCTCGAAAAACTTCCGAATCGAGTGGTTCGTCAATTTCCGCGACTTCGTCACCCATGTCATTGGCGCCATGCTGATGGGCATCGGCGGTGTTCTCGGCCTCGGCTGCACCATCGGCCAGGGCGTGACCGGCGCCTCCACGCTGGCCATCGGTTCCTTCCTGACCTTCGGCGGCATCGTCCTCGGCTCGGCCCTGACCATGAAGATCCAGTACTACAAGCTGGTCTACGAGGACGAAGCCAGCTTCGGCAAGGCCCTGATCACCGCCCTGGTCGATTTCCGGCTCCTGCCGTCCGGCCTGCGCCAGCTCGAGGCCGTCTGATTCCGGCCGGCATCCCCGCAAGCGCCGCCTCCCCGGCGGCGCTTTGCGTTTGCGCCCGAGTCGGGTAAAATGCCGGCCTTTCACGCCGGGGCGTTAGCTCAGTTGGTAGAGCAGTTGGCTTTTAACCAATTGGTCGTAGGTTCGAGTCCTACACGCCCCACCAACACCTCAGTTGCGAGGGACGAGGGACGAGGAACTAGGAAAACCGGGGTGAGCAGCTCCGAAAAAATGTGGGAGCGGCGCTGAAGCCGCGATAGACGAAGCCATTTCCCCATATTTTCGCCCACATCC
>JALVBM010000213.1 GCA_027010665.1 Chromatiales bacterium | reverse complement strand
TCGCCGGTCTGGTGGCGGCGTGCGCCACGACCAAGGTCACCAATGTCTGGTACGAGAAGGGCCATCCGCCGGTGCGCAAGGTGCTGGTGCTGGGGGTTTCCGAAAACGACCGGGACCGCCGGCTGTTCGAGGATGCCCTGGTGCAGGCGCTGAGGAAGGACGGCGTGGATGCAGAAGCCGCGCACCGGGTGATTCCGGCGAATACCAAGCCCACCAAGCAGCTCCTTCTCGAGGCCGTGCGCAAGCACAGTTACGATGCGGTGATGATTACCCGCGTGGTGGGCGTGGACGAAAAGTCCTACTATTACCCGCCATCGAACACCTACACCTATCTCCCCCCGCCGGCCTACCGGGACATGTGGAGCTACTACCCGCGTGTCTACGACAGTTATTCCACGACGCCCGGCTATACCGTCACGGTCGAAACCGTGCGCCTGGAGAGCAATCTCTACGACGCCGGCACCACAAAGCTGATCTGGTCAGCCGCCTCGGATCTCTACGATCCCCGCTCCGAGGATCTGAAGAAGGTCTTCAACGAACTGGCCAACCGTTTCCTGCGCAGCCTCGAAGAGGCCGGTCTGGTGCCACGAAAGAAGAGCTGACTGTCCCTGCCGGTTGGTCTCCCGTGTCCTTCGGGAATCAGGCCATCATGCCGTTACCGCGCAAACTTCACTGCCACATCAGAAGAAGCGCGCATTGATCCACATGTGCACCCAGATGCTGGCCGCGTAGCCGAGGGCGATGGCCGGGCTCCATTTCAGGTGGCCGAAGAAGGTGTACTTGCCACGGGCCTGGCCCATGAGGGCGACGCCGGCGGCGGAACCGATGGACAGCAGGCTGCCGCCGACGCCGGCGGTGAGGGTCACGAGCAGCCACTGGCCGGTGGACATGTCGGGATTCATGGTCAGCACGGCGAACATCACCGGAATGTTGTCCACGATGGCGGAGAGCACGCCCACCGCCACATTGGCGGCCGTGGGGCCCCACTGGGTGTACATGACTTCCGAGACCATGGCCAGATAGCCCAGGAAGCCCAGGCCGCCCACGCACAGCACCACGCCATAGAAGAACAGCAGCGTATCCCATTCGGCGCGGGCGATCTTGTTGAACACGTCGAAGGGCACCACATCGCCGAGCTGATCGGCCTGCACGTGGGGATCCCGATCGTGGGTCTTGCGCAGGTAGTAGCCGAAGAGCTGCAGGTAGGCCAGGCCGGTCAGCATGCCGATCACCGGCGGCAGGTGCAGAAAGTTGTGGAAGGATACGGCGGTGGCGATGGTCAGCAGGAACAGGACGATGATGCGCCTCGCCCCGCGGCGCATGGGCACCACCTCGTCGCTGGCCGGTGGCTGCTCGGCCGGCACGGCGAAATGCATGATCGCGGCCGGGACCAGGAAGTTGACCATGGCAGGCACCAGCAGGGCAAAGAAGGTCCCGAACTCGACGATGCCTTTCTGCCAGACCATCAGGGTGGTGATGTCACCGAAGGGACTGAAGGCGCCGCCGGCGTTGGCGGCTACCACGATGTTGATACAGCCCAGGGTGACGAAGCGGGTGTTGTCGCCACCCACGGCCAGGAGCACGGCGCACATCAGCAGCGCGGTGGTCAGGTTGTCGGCAACCGGCGAGATCCAGAAGGCCAGGATACCGGTCATCCAGAACAGCTTGCGAAAGCCGAAGCCCTTGCGAATCAGCCAGGCGCGCAGGGCGTCGAACACCTGGCGCTCTTCCATGGCGTTGATGTAGGTCATCGCCACCAGCAGGAACAGCATCAGTTCCGCATATTCCAGCAGGTTGTGACGCACCGCTTGCTCGGCGGCGTGCTCGATACCCGCGTCGGCGTAGACCACGGCAATCAGTGCCCAGATGACACCGGCGGCCAGGATCACCGGTTTGGACTTGCGCAGATGGGTGAATTCCTCGGCCATTACAAGCAGGTAGGCGAGCACGAAGATCACCAGCGCGGCATAGCCGACGGGATGGGTGGTCAGGTCGAGCCGGCTGGCAACGTCCTCGCTGGCCAGCGCGGCGAAGGGCAGAAACAGCAGGAGCAGGGGCAGCAGTCGTTTCAAGGGGGTGTTCCTGGCAGATGAGTCCGGCTGCTTGCAGCGGCCGGACGGATATGATCGAGCCTCAGAAGACGATGTTCATCATGATCATCATCACCACGATGAACAGGACGGTCATGATGCCGCCGGCGCGCATGAAGTCGGGCACCCGGTAGCCGCCCGGCCCCATGATCAGGGCGTTGACCTGATGGGTGGGAATGATGAACGAGTTGGAGGTGGCGATGGCCACGGTCAGGGCGAAGACGGCCGGATTGGCGCCCGCGCCGATGGCAATGTTCACCGCCAGGGGTACCAGCAGCACGGTGGCGCCCACGTTGGACATCACCAGGGTGAAGAAGGTGGCGAGCACGGCCACGGCCGCCTGGATGACCCATACCGGCATGTCGCCCACCACCGACAGGGTCTGCTCGGCGATCCACTTGGCGGTACCCGAGTTCTCCACCGCCATGCCCAGCGGAATCAGGCTGGCCAGCAGGAACACGGTCTTCCAGCTCACGGCGTCGTAGGCTTCCTCGATTTTCAGCACCCCGGAGAGAATCATGCCGATGGCACCGGTCAGCAGCGCCACCGACAGGCGCAGATCGGTGAACAGCACCAGGCTCAGGGCGATGCCGAAGAAAATTCCGGCCCAGCCCACCTTGTGCGGGCGCAGTTCCTCGTGGGGATAGTCTGTGGTGACCACCACGAAGTTGCGATCCTTCTCCAGCCGGGCCAGGGCATCCCAGGTGGTGTGCACGATCAGGGTATCCCCGGCCTGCAGCGGCATGTCACGGATACCATCGCCCTCGCGGTAGGTCTTGCCGCCCCGATGGAGGGCCAGCAGGGAGATGCCATAGGTTTTGCGCATCCACACGTCGCGGGCGCTTTTGCCGATGAGCTTGGAGCCCGGGGGGATGACGATCTCGGCGATCCCGGCCTTGGTGGCCGCCAGCACCTCGGTAAAGGTTTCCAGATCGGGGCGCACTTCCAGCTTGTACTTCTCGGCAAACGCCCGGGTGGCCTCGGGCGAGCCGATGACGCCGAGCACGGTGCCCGCATCGATACCCACGTCGCGGGCCACGCCGCCGGGGCCGATGCGCAGATCGTCCGGGCCCCGCTGCAGGGCGATGATGCGGATGCGCGACTCGTGTTCGATTTCGTCCAGTGACTTGCCCACCAGCGGGCTGTCCTGCGGCACGACCATTTCCTGCAGGCTGTAGTCGAGATGATAGGTGTCACGGAAATAGTCCATGGCGCTTCCGGCCTTGGCCCCATCGATCTTGGTGGAGACCGGCAGCACGAAACGCCCGGCGATGATGAAATAGAGGATGCCGGTGGCCACCAGGGCCAGCCCGATAGGGGTGACCGAGAACAGCGACCAGGTGTTCATGGTGGGCATGCCCTGGGCCGCCAGGGCCTCGTTGGAGGTGAGGATCAGATCGTTGAGCAGAATCAGCGGGCTGGAGCCGACCATGGTCACCGTACCGCCGAGGATGGCGCAGAAGCCCATCGGCATCAGCAGGCGCGACATGGGCAGCCCGGAGCGGGCGGAGATGCGGCTGACCACCGGCAGGAACAGGGCCGCGGCGCCCACGTTCTGCATGAACGAGGAGATGATGGCCACGGTGCCGGAGATGATGGGAATGATACGCGTTTCGGTCTTGCCGCCGATCTTGAGGATGAAGGCGGCCACCTTGCTCATCAGGCCGGTGCGGTCCAGTCCGGCGCCGATGATCATCACCGCGATGATGGAAATCACGGCGTTACTGGCGAAACCGTCGAAGAGCCGATCGGTGGAGACCAGTCCCTGCGTGAGGCCCATCAGGGGATAGAGCAGTGAGGTCAGGCCGAGCAGGACCATGATGGTCACCGCGGCCACGTCCACCTCCACCACTTCGAAGGCGAACAGGTAGATGGTCAGCAGCAGGATCCCCGTTACCCAGGCGATTTCCAGGGTCGGAACCACCGAACCCAGCCACAGGGCGGCAGCCAGAAACACCAGCGCGGCGATACCCAGGCGCATCAGGCGCGGGGACAGGGTGGATGGCGAGGAGGTGGTCGTGTCAGTAGTGGACTTGTCGTCGGCCGTGGTCGTCATCGGCAATACCGCTTTGTTGTTGTTCGGAAACGGAGACGGCGGGCGCCGTCGCCGGCCGGCCTGCCGGGCAGGTCGGCCGGGATTCCAAATCTACAGAAAGACGGGCGGAATTGCCACTTTCCGGCGTAGAGGCGCCCGGCGGAAAATGCCGGGCGCTCAATCCGGTATCAGGCGTTGGTGGCGGCTTTCGGCAGCGGCAACGACTGGCATTCCTGGAAGATGCGCTTGTCGCAGCGCTCGCAGATGTCCTTGTCCAGCTTCTGGAAGATGGCGTGGATGGCCGCGGTCTTGGACTGGAAGACGTTGTTGGGGCCGATCTCGTCCAGCGCACCCGATTCTTCCAGCGAATCCCACAGCCCCTGCTTGACGTTGATGAGGTACAGATCGCCGCCACGGGCCTTGCGCTTGCGGGCTTCCTGCACCAGGGCATCGGCGCCGGCCACGTCGGCAAAGTTGATCCCCTGGCAGATGATGGCCAGGTGCTTCTGGTCCGGGTGTTTCTCCTCGATCTCGGCGAAGGCCTCCTGGATGTGGCTCACGGAGCCGAAGAACAGCGAGCCGTCGATGCGCAGCAGTCGCAGCTGCGGGCACTGGGGCAGGTCGGGATCGCTGGAGAAGGCCCGGTTGGGCAGGCGCGGATCGGGCACGCGGGTGACGATGCGCGGCCGCGAAACCCGCATCAGGTACAGCACCAGCGACAGCAGCACGCCGGCGAAGATGGCCAGTTCCAGTTCCAGGAACAGCGCGCCGAAGAAGGTCACGGCCATCACGGCGGTTTCCTGCTTGCTGGCCCGCAGGATGTGCTTGATTTCGTGGAAGTCGATCAGCCCCCAGGCCACCATGAACAGGATGCCGGCCATGGCGGCGTTGGGCAGGTAGGCGGCGAGCGGCGCCACCAGGACCACGATCAGCATCAGTAGTCCGCCGGCGAAGATGGCAGCGATGGGGGTCTTGGCGCCGGCCTGGTAGTTGAGGCCCGAGCGGTTGAAGGAGCCGGTGGAGACGTAGCCGGAGAAGAAGCTGCCGGCAATGTTGGACAGGCCCTGGCCGATGAATTCCTGATTGCCGTCGATGCGCTGGCCGGAGCGGGCGCCCAGCGAACGGCCGATGGAGACGGCCTCGGTAAGGGCAAACAGGGTCACGGCCAGCACCGTGGGCGCCAGCTTCTTGATGGTGTCCAGCGAGAAGTCGGGCGAGGAGAGCGGCGGCAGAGTGTCCGGCAGGGCGCCGACCACGGCGATGTGGGTGTTGTCGATGCCGAATTTCCGGTTGATGAGGTAGGCCACCACGCTGCCGAAGATCATGGCGAAGATCATGAACGGGATGCGCGGCGTGAAGCGCTTGATGAAGATCCCGGAGAGCAGCGTGGCCAATGCCACGGCCGTCACGTACCAGTTGATGTTGGGGATCTGCTCGAAGAAGTGGATGAGCACGTCGTGCAGGTGACCGCCCCGGGGGATCTCCACGCCGAAGAAGTTCTTGAGCTGCTTGCTGGCGATGAGCAGGGCCGCGCCGGTGGTGAAGCCCACGATCACCGAGTGGGAGATGAAGTTGACCAGGGCACCCATGCGCGCCAGGCCCAGGATCAGCTCCACCAGCCCCACCATGAAGGTCAGGGTCAGGGCCAGGCTCACGTAGTCCATGCTGCCAGGTTCGGCATGCTGGCTGAGTGCCGAGAAAATCACGATGGAGGCAGCGGTGGTGGGCCCCGAGACCAGGTGCCAGGACGAGCCGAACAGGGCCGCGACGATGGCCGGCACCATGCCGGCGTAAAGGCCATATTCCGGCGGCATGCCGGCGATGGTGGCAAAGGCGACGCCCTGGGGCAGCACCACGATGGCGCCGGTCAGCCCGGCCATGAAGTCGTCCTTCAGTGTACGGCGGTTGACGCGGGGCAGCCACGCGCGAAAGGGGGTGAAGCGGGCGATCAGCTCGGCGCGGTTGAATGCCATGGTCGGAACTCCCTTGCTAGTGTCTTGTTCTTGGTCCACCGGGGCTGCCAATGGACGCCGGCGCCGCTACGAGTGGCTGGACGAGCGGGATCGTCCGGTCGTCGGACACGGCGAAGCCATCGGAGCTGGGTCCGGGAGGCTTGTAACAAGCCTTGAAATTCAATGGGTTGCTGCCAGGTGGGGCCGGAAGGTCCTTGGCCCATGCGATGCGTCTGCTGGACGGAGGGGAGGTCGGAGACTTCCGTTGGCATGGGCCGGCCAACAGCAGGACGGGGATTCTAGCATAAAAAAGCCCGGCACGTGGCCGGGCTTCGGGAGGGACAACAACAGTTGCGGAATTACTGACGTACTGCCGGACCGTTGAGCTTGATGCCGTTGCTCATGTAGGTATGGAAGTACTCCAGATCGCGGTATTCCTCGCTCTGGGCCTTGAAGGGCTTGGCGCGCACCTGCTTGTTGCAGCCGCCGTAACGACGGTGCATGGTGCCGAAGCCGTCCAGCGGACCGGACTTGCCCTTCTTGGCAGCGGTCTTCTTGGCCCACTTGCGGCGCCAGACCGGGAAGTGGGTGGTGTGACCGAGCGCCGGGCTCAGCAGGTTGCCGCGGATCATCATGCCGGCGTTGTACATGTGGCAGTCGGCACAGGCCATGTTCAACTGGCCCCGCTTGGCGTAGAAGTGGGTCTTGCCGCGAGTGTAGGCCGCCATGGAGGCATCGGAAGAGTCGATGACCACGCTGGTGGGCTTGCCGCGGGAGGTGTAGGCCATGTAGGCGGAGATGGCCGCCAGCTTGCCCTTCTTCCAGCCGATCTTGGCCGCCTTGGTATCGACGCCCTTCTTCTTCAGGCAGGCCATGATGTCCTGCTCGAGGGTGCGCACCTTCTGGGTCTTCTTGTCCCAGTAGGGATAGTGGTGCTTGATGCCGATGCCGCCGTTCTTGAAGCAGCTGCCGAGGTCATACTTCTCGAACAGCTTCTTGCCCACCTCGATGCCGTCCTCGTAGGGCGGGAATTCTTCCATGGCTTCCCACTCGAAGCGGCGGGTGGCGTCCAGGGCATAGATGCCGTTGGCATAGTCCTGAAGCTTCACGCCCGGGAACTTCTTGAAGAAGTACGCGCGGAACTGCTTCAGATCCTCACTGGGGCTTGCCTGGGCACTCGACATCGCGACCCCGCCCAGCATCGTCAGTGCAGATACTGCAATGAGAAATTTTTTCATTTTTATAACTCCTGTCATCCGAATCGATGTACCTGGTTACTTGATGGCCACTTCTGCCGAGTCCTTGTCGCCGGTGTTGTCGACCCAGCTGATGGCGACCTTGTCGCCGGGCTTGCCGCCGGTGAAGACGAAGGACAGGTAGGGGTTCTTGGAGATGGCGGGGCCCCAGTCGGCGGTGAGCA
>JALVBM010000212.1 GCA_027010665.1 Chromatiales bacterium | reverse complement strand
AGCACGTTCACAAGGTCACCCTCGACAGCTTCCACCTCGGCAAATACGAGGTGACATTCCGGGAATACGACATCTACACCCGTGCCACCAACAAGCCCACACTGGCTCCGAGAGCACTTGAAGTCAAAATGCCCTATCGCCAGCCGGACAAACCGGCTGTCAAATTGACCTGGCAGGAAGCCCGAGACTACTGCCACTGGCTCGGCCGCCTCACCGGGCTGCCTTTCGATCTGCCCACAGAGGCCCAGTGGGAATACGCCGCCCGCAGTCGTGGCCGGTATGTGGGCTTCGCCACCGATACCGGCCTGGCCGACATTGGCCGCAACTTCCCGCCCTTCGAGCGGTATGGCCATCCGGTCGGCAAGTATCCGCCGAATCCTCTCGGCATTTACGACATGAGCGCCAACGTCGACGAGTGGGTGCTCGACTGGTACGCCGAGGACTACTACCAGCATTCGCCAGAGAAGAATCCGAAAGGACCGGAAACCGGTACAAAGAAAGTCGTCCGCGGCGGAAGCTACCGTGAATCGCCTGGAGGCTCCACGGTATACAGCCGAAAAGCCCTCAAGCCCGAGACGCGCGTTTACATACAGGGCTTCCGCTGCGCCATCAACCAGCCCACCCCCATCCCGCAGGCCCATATTCCTGACGATGCCGAGGTGGAAAAGGCTCTGGCGCCCTATCTCAAGCCGCCGGCGAAGCCGTGATCCGTACAGGGCGTGTCAGTCATTTTCGGCCCTGAACTTGCTGTCAAAAAACACTGGCCTCAGGCCGGCCGGATACCGGTCAGGCGGTCGCGGGCGACGTGGCGGGCGGTGTCCACGAAGGCCTGCAGGTAGGGCTGGTCTGCCTGTTCCGTGCGCAGCGCCAGGTGCAGTGTGCGCCAGATCCCCTCTGGACCCAGGGGGCGGGTGACGATCACGCCGCGTTGTTCGGCGTCCTGCACCGCCCAGTGGGGCAGGGCGGCGACGCCGCGGCCGGCGGCGGCCAGTTGCACGATCATGGCGGTCAGTTCGGTGGTGCGGCGTTCCGGGTGGACGCCGGCGGGGATCAGGAAGTGGCGATAGACGTCCAGCCGCTCCGGCGCCACCGGGTAGGTGATCAGGGTCTGATCGGCCAGATCGGCGGGGTGGATGTGCCGGTGGCCGGCCAGCGGGTGATCCGGGGCCATCACCAGCACGCCCTGAAAGGCGAACAGGGCTTCGTAGGCGATGCCCGGCAGGGGACAGGGATCGGAAGTGACGACCAGATCCAGATCGCCCCGGGCCAGGGCCGGCAGGGGTTCGAAATGGAAGGCCAGGGTCACGTCCAGCTCCACGTCGGGCCAGTCGGGGCGGTAGGCCTCCATCGCCGGCATCAACCAGTCGAAACAGCTATGGCATTCCACCGCCAGATGCAGGCGCCCGCCCCGGCCCTCGCGCATGCGCCGCAGATCGGCCTCGGCCCGGCGCAGCTCGGGCAGGACGCGCTCGCCCAGGCGCAGCAGGCGCTCGCCGGCGGGCGTGAAGCGCAGGCGACGGCCGCTGCGGGTCAGCAGCTCCTGCCCCAGGCGATCCTCCAGTTCCCGGATCTGGTGGGAGAGGGCCGACTGGCTCACGTGCCGTCGCTGGGCGGCACGCGCCAGAGTGCCTTCCTCGGCAATGGCCTGAAGCGTGAGCAGATGGCGGATTTCAATCATGTCTTGATTAAAGCATGAGAATAATTCATGTAAAAGTCAAAATATTTGAAATTTACTAATCCGATTGTCTGCCGCAGACTTTCCTGCCTCACGCGACAAGGGAGAACGGCATGACCATCATCCACAATCTCGGCTATCCGCGCATCGGCGCGCAGCGGGAACTGAAGAAGGCGCTGGAAGCCTACTGGCGCGGCGAACTGGACCTCGGCGCCCTGGAGGCCGCCGGCCGGGAGCTGCGCCGCCGGCACTGGGACGAACAGCGCCAGGCCGGGCTCGATTTCGTGCCCGTCGGCGACTTTTCCTTCTACGACCACGTGCTCGACACCACCGCCATGCTCGGCGCGGTGCCGCCGCGCTTCGATTGGGACGGCGAGACGGTGGACCTGGACACGGTGTTTCGCATGGCCCGCGGCCGCGCCCCCACCGGCGCGCCCGCCGCGGCCTGCGAGATGACCAAGTGGTTCGACACCAACTACCACTACCAGGTGCCGGAACTGCGCGCGGACATGGATTTCCGCCTGGCCACCACGAAACTCTTCGGCGAGGTGGCCGAGGCGCAGGCGGCCGGACATGCCGTCAAGCCGGTGCTGCTGGGGCCCCTCACCTGGCTGTGGCTCGGCAAGTGCCGGGGCGGCGAGTTCGACCGGCTGACGCTGCTCGAACGCCTGCTGCCGGTGTACGGCGAGATCCTGCAACGCCTGCGGGACGCCGGGGTGGCCTGGGTGCAGATCGACGAGCCGATCCTGGTGCTGGACCTGCCCGCAGACTGGCGCGCGGCCTTCGAGTCGGCCTACAGCCGCCTGCAGACGCCGGGGCTGAACAAGCTGCTGACCACCTATTTCGGCGCCCTGGAAGACAACCTGCACCTGGCCTGCTCGCTGCCGGTGGAGGGCCTGCACGTGGATCTGGTCCGCGCGCCGGAACAGTTGCCGCTGGTACTGGACAAGCTGCCGGCCTGGAAGGTGCTGTCCCTCGGCGTGCTCGACGGGCGCAATGTCTGGCGGGCCGATCTGGACCGCCTGCTGGAGACGCTGGGGCCGGTGAAGGAACGGCTGGGCGAGCGGCTGTGGCTGGCGCCGTCCTGCTCGCTGCTGCACGTGCCCCTGGATCTGGCCGGCGAGACGAGGCTGGACGACGAACTGAAAGGTTGGCTCGCCTTCGCCCGGCAGAAGCTGGACGAGCTGCGCATCCTGCGCACCGCGCTCGACGAGGGCGAGGCGGCGGTGGCCACCGAGCTGACGGCGGCCCGCGCTGCCGCCAACGGCCGTCGCAATTCGGCGCGCATCCATCGCCCGGCGGTGCGCGAGCGGCTGGCGGCGGTCACGCCGCAGATGCAGAACCGTCGCAGCGACTTCGCGCAGCGCTACGCCGCCCAGCAGGCGTGGATGCAACTGCCCCTGCTGCCGACCACCACCATCGGCTCCTTCCCCCAGACCGCCGGCATCCGCGCCACCCGCCGCGACTGGCGGCGGGGCGAACTGGACGATGCCACCTACCGGGCGCGCATGCGGGCGGAAATCGCCGAGGTGGTGCGCCGCCAGGAAGCCCTGGGTCTCGACGTGCTGGTGCACGGCGAGCCGGAGCGCAACGACATGGTGGAATACTTCGGCGAACAGCTCGAGGGTTTCGCCTTCACGGCCAACGGCTGGGTGCAGTCCTACGGCTCCCGCTGCGTGAAGCCGCCCATCGTCTTCGGCGACGTCTCGCGTCCGGCGCCGATGACCGTGGACTGGATCACCTACGCCCAGTCGCTGACCGAGCGGCCCGTGAAGGGCATGCTCACCGGCCCGGTGACCATTCTCAACTGGTCCTTCGTGCGCGACGATCAGCCGCGCCGCGACACCTGCCGCCAGATCGCCCTGGCCCTGCGCGACGAGGTACGGGATCTGGAAGCCGCCGGCATTCGCGTGATCCAGATCGACGAGGCGGCACTGCGCGAGGGGCTGCCCCTGCGGCGTCGGGATTGGGACGCCTATCTGGACTGGGCGGTGGAAGCCTTCCGGCTCACGGGCGCAGGTGTGGGCGACGCTACCCAGATCCACACCCACATGTGCTATTCGGAATTCAACGACATCATGCCCGCCATTGCGGCCATGGATGCGGACGTGATCACCATCGAAACCGCCCGCTCGCACATGGAACTGCTGGATGCCTTCCGTGACTTCGCCTACCCCAACGCCATCGGCCCGGGCGTGTACGACATCCATTCGCCCAACGTGCCGAGCGTCGAGTCCATCGTCGGGCTGCTGCGCCGGGCCGCCGGGCGCATTCCGGCGCAACGCCTGTGGGTGAATCCCGACTGCGGTCTCAAGACCCGCGACTGGCCGGAAGTGGAAGCGGCACTGGCGAACATGGTGGCAGCGGCGCGGCGACTGCGCGAGGAGGGTCTGGGCGCGGTGGC
>JALVBM010000211.1 GCA_027010665.1 Chromatiales bacterium | reverse complement strand
GCTGTGGGTGGTCTCGAGCTGGAAGCTGGACAGCTCCAGCACCTGCAGATCCTTCGGCTCGCCGGCCAGCAGTTCCAGCGCCGGGGTGCCGATGTTGCCACCCAGGCCGGTGACCAGTCCCGAGCGCCCGGCCATCCTCGCCACCAGGGTGGTGACGGTGGACTTGCCGTTGGAGCCGGTGATGGCCACCACCGGCGCGGTGTTCTCGCGGGCGAACAGCTCGATGTCGCCGAGCACCTCGGCGCCGCGGGCGCGGGCCTCGGCGATGAGCGGCGTCTGCACGGACACGCCGGGGCTGACCACCAGCGTCTCGGCCCGGGCGAAGCTGTCGGCGTCGAAGCCGCCGGTGTGGACCGGCACGGCGGGCCATTCGCGGCGCAGTTCCGCCAGACCGGGCGGCTCGGCGCGGGAGTCGGTGACGCTCACCTGCGCGCCGCGCGCGGCCAGATAGCGGGCCGCCGACAGGCCGCTGGCGCCGAGGCCGACCATCAGCACCCGCCGCCCCTGCCAGGGATGGTCGTGTCCGCCGTGTGTCTTGCGCATGGTCATGTTCATCGCCCTAGCGCACCTTCAGCGTGGCCAGCCCGACCAGCACCAGGATCACGGTGATGATCCAGAAGCGCACGATCACCCGCGGCTCGGGCCAGCCCTTGAGTTCGAAATGGTGATGCAGCGGCGCCATGCGGAAGATCCGCTTGCCGGTGAGCTTGTAGGAACCCACCTGCAGGATCACCGACACGGTCTCCATCACGAACACGCCGCCCATGATGAACAGCACCAGTTCCTGGCGCACCAGCACCGCCACGGTGCCGAGCGCCGCGCCCAGCGCCAGCGCGCCCACGTCGCCCATGAAGACCTGGGCCGGATAGGTGTTGAACCAGAGAAAGCCGAGGCCGGCGCCCACCAGCGCGCCGCAGAAGATCACCAGCTCGCCGACGCCGGGAATGTAGGGAATGGCCAGATAGTCGGCGAACACCGCGTGGCCCGAGAGGTAGGCGAACACGCCCAGCGCCCCGCCCACCATCACCGTGGGCAGGATGGCCAGGCCATCGAGGCCGTCGGTGAGGTTGACGGCGTTGGAGCTGCCGACGATGACGAAATAGGTCAGCAGCACATAGCTCACCGGCCCGAGCGTGAACACCAGGTTCTTGAACACCGGCACGATGAGCTGGGTCTCCACCGGCGAGGCGGTGGCATAGAGATAGATGGCCGCCACCAGCGCCACCACCGACTGGGCGGCATACTTGTAGCGGGCGATGAGGCCCTTCGGATCCCGCTTGACCAGTTTCTTGTAGTCGTCGATCCAGCCGATGATGCCGAAGGCGAAGGTCACCGCCAGCACCACCCAGGTGTAGCGGTTGGTGAGATCGGCCCACAGCAGGGTGGCCACGCCGATGGCCACCAGGATCAGGGCACCGCCCATGGTGGGTGTGCCGGCCTTGCTGAAGTGGGTCTCGGGGCCGTCGTCGCGCACCGTCTGGCCGATGTTGTACTGGGTGAGCTTGCGGATCATCCGCGGGCCGATGAGCAGGGAGATGAGCAGCGCGGTGAGCACGCCGAGGATGGCGCGGAACGTCAGGTAGTTGAAGACGTTGAAGCCGCTGTAGAAGTCCTGCAGGTACTGGGCGAGATGGTAGAGCATGGTTCAGGCCTCCCCGCCCAGGGCGTCGACGATTTCGTCCATGCGGCTGGTGCGCGAGCCCTTGACCAGCAGCACGTCGTCCGGGCCCAGCCGTTCGCGCAACACGCTCACCGCCTCGGCCCGCGAGGCGCAGGCCGTCGCCTCGGGGCCGAAGGCCGCGGCCGCGGCGGCGGCCATGGGCCCGACCGTGATCAGCCTGCGCACCCCGGCGGCCCGGGCCAGGCGGCCGGCCTCGGCGTGCAGGGCCTCGGCCTCGGGCCCGAGTTCGCCCATGTCGCCCAGGGCCAGCAGGTGGCGGCCCGGGAACTCGCGCAGCACCCGCAGCGCGGCGGCCAGGGAGGCCGGGTTGGCGTTGTAGGTGTCGTCGAGGAGGGTGCTGCCGGCCGGGCCGGCCTTGATCTGCAACCGGCCGGGCGCGCCGCGCACGGCGGACAGGCCCGCGCCGATGGCCTCGAGGGGCACGCCCGCGGCCAGCGCCGCGGCGGTGGCGGCCAGGGCGTTCATGACGTTGTGCTCGCCGGGCAGCGGCAGATCCACCACGAAGGCACCTTCGGGGGTGCTCACGGTAACGCGGCTGCCGCGGGGCGTGGCCAGCCAGCGGGCGCTGACGTCGGCGCCGTGCTCGAGTCCGAAGGTGAGGATCCGGCGCTCGCCCGCCAGTTCCCGCCACAGGGGGGCGTAGTCGTCGTCGGCGTTGATCACCGCGGTCCCGGTTTCGGGCAGGCCGGCGAAGATCTCGCCCTTGGCCCGGGCCACGCCCTCGATGCTGCCGAAGCCTTCCAGATGGGCGGGACCGGCATTGGTGACCAGGGCCACGTCGGGGCGGGCCAGCGAGACCAGCCAGGCGATCTCGCCCGGATGGTTGGCGCCCATTTCGATCACCGCCGCCTGGTGGGCGGCGTCCAGTTCGAACAGGGTCAGGGGCACGCCGATGTCGTTGTTGAGGTTGCCGCGGGTGGCCAGGGTCTCGCCGCGGGTGGCGAGGATGGCGGCGAGCATTTCCTTGACCGTGGTCTTGCCGTTGCTGCCGGTGACCGCCAGCACGGGGATGGCGAAGCGCTCGCGCCAGGCGCGGGCCAGCTCGCCCAGGGCGCGGCGGGTGTCGGCGGCAACGATGGCCGGGGTGCCGGTGCCCTCGCGGGCCACCAGGCAAGCGGCGGCGCCGGCGTCGAGGGCGGCGGGCACGAAGTCGTGGCCATCGAAGTTGGGGCCCTCGAGGGCCACGAACAACTGGCCCGGCAGCAGGCGGCGGGTGTCGGTGCAGACGCCGGCGAGGCGCGTGTCGGGGCCGTGATGGCGGGCGCCGATGGCGTCGGCCGCCTCGGCCAGCGACATGGCGAATCCGGTGGGCTTGTCGATGCGCTCGGCCACGTTCATGTCCACGCTTCCAGGGCCCGGCGGACTTCGTCCGTGTCGCTGAAGGGGATCCGTCCGGCCGCCAGGATCTGCCAGTCCTCGTGGCCCTTGCCGGCCACCAGCACGATGTCGTCCGGCCCGGCGAGGGCCACCGCCTCGGCGATGGCCCGGGCCCGGTCGGGAATGTTCAGCACCGCGCGGGGATCGCGCATGCCTTCGAGTATCGCGGCGCGAATGGCGTCCGGTGCCTCGCTGCGGGGATTGTCGTCGGTGAGGATCACCCGATCGGCGAGGCGCTCGGCCACCCCGCCCATCAGCGGGCGCTTGCCCGGATCGCGGTCGCCGCCGCAGCCGAACACGCAGATCAGGTTGCCGGGGTGATGCTCGCGCAGGGCCGCGAGAACCTGGGCCAGAGCATCGGGGGTGTGGGCGTAGTCCACCACCACGGTGGGCCGGTCGTCGCCGCCGAAACGCTCCATGCGCCCCGGCACCGGGGTGACGGCGGCCAGGCGCTCCAGGGCCGTCGGCAGCGGCGTGCCGCGCAGCAGCAACACGCCGAGGGCGGCCAGCAGGTTGGCGACGTTGAAGCGCCCGAGCAGCGGAGCGCGCAGCGTGCCCTCCCCCTCGGGCGTGAGCACGGTGGCCTGCAGGCCTTCCGGCGCCAGCACGATGTCCCGGGCCAGCAGATCCGGTGCCTGCTCCGCATCGAGACCGTAGGTGAGCGGTTGCACGCCGGTCGGAAGCTGCCGGGCCAGTTCGCGGCCCACGGCGTCGTCGGCGTTCAGGACTGCGCCGCGCAGCTCCGGCCAGCGGAACAGGCGGCCCTTGGCCTCGGCGTAGCGGGCCATGTCGCCGTGATAGTCGAGGTGATCGCGGCTGAGGTTGGTGAACACCGCGTAGTCGAAACGCACCTGGTCCACCCGGTGCTGGTCCAGGGCGTGGGAGCTGACTTCCATCGCCACCCCCGCGGCGCCCGACTCGCGCAGTTCGGCCAGGGCGCGATGGACGCGGATCACGTCCGGCGTGGTGTGGCCGGTGGGAGTCAGATCGCCGACCAGGCCACAGCCGAGGGTGCCGAGCACGCCCCAGGGCGCCTCGGCGGCCAGGGCCTGGGCGAGGAAGTGGCTCACCGAGGTCTTGCCGTTGGTGCCGGTGAT
>JALVBM010000210.1 GCA_027010665.1 Chromatiales bacterium | reverse complement strand
TTCTCCATCAGGTCGAAGATGTGGGTGGCCACCTTCTCGTCCACGCCCCGCTCCAGCGCGCCCCGGGTGAAGATTTCGCGCTGCTTGGCCATCTCCTCCGGCTTCTTCTTGCCCATGGCGCGGCGCAAAAGATCGGCGCCGCCGAGGCTGTAGCCGGCCAGCACCTGGGCGATCTGCATCACCTGCTCCTGGTAGAGGATCACGCCGTAGGTGGGCTTGAGGATGGGCGCCAGATCCGGATGAGGATATTCGACCTTCTGGCGGCCGTGCTTGCGGTTGATGAAGTCGTCCACCATCCCCGATTGCAGCGGCCCCGGACGGAACAGGGCCACCAGGGCCACGATGTCCTCGAAGTTGTCGGGCTGCAGGCGCTTGATGAGATCCTTCATGCCGCGGGATTCGAGCTGGAACACCGCGGTGGTGCGGGTGTCCTTGAGCAGGCGGAAGGCCGCCGCGTCGTCCAGCGGGATGGCCGAGATGTCCACCGGCGGCTCGCCCTTCGCCTGCCGTTCGCGGTTGATGGTCTGCACCGCCCAGTCGATGATGGTCAGGGTGCGCAGGCCCAGGAAGTCGAACTTGACCAGCCCCACCGCCTCCACGTCGTCCTTGTCGAACTGGGTGACGACGCTGCTGGAGCCCTGTTCGCAATACAGCGGGGTGAAGTCGGTCAGCTTCGAGGGCGCGATGACCACGCCGCCGGCGTGCTTGCCGGCATTGCGGGCCAGGCCCTCCAGGGATCGGGCCAGATCGATGAGCGCCCGCACCTCCTCGTCCTGCTCGTAGAGTTCACGGAGCTGCTCCTCCTGTTCCAGGGCCTTGTCCAGGGTCATGCCGATCTCGAAGGGGATCAGCTTGGCGATGCGGTCCACGAAGCCGTAGGGATGGCCCAGCACCCGGCCCACGTCGCGCACCACCGCCTTGGCCGCCATGGAGCCGTAGGTGATGATCTGGGAGACCTTCTCGCGGCCGTAGTGCTCGGCCACGTACTCGATCACCCGGTCGCGGCCCTCCATGCAGAAGTCCACGTCGAAGTCGGGCATGGAGACGCGCTCGGGGTTGAGAAAGCGCTCGAACAGCAGATCGTACTGGATGGGATCGAGATCGGTGATGGTCAGGGCATAGGCCACCAGCGAGCCGGCCCCGGAGCCGCGGCCGGGGCCCACCGGGATGCCGTGTTCCTTAGCCCAGCGGATGAAGTCGGCCACGATGAGGAAGTAGCCGGGAAAGCCCATGGAATTGATGACTTCCAGCTCCGTCTCCAGGCGTTCTTCGTAGATCCGGCGCCGCTCGGCGTAATCGGGGGCTTCGGGATCCAGAATGCGCGCCAGGCGCTTCTCCAGCCCGTCGCGGGCCTCCCGGGCCAGGAATTCGCCCGTGGTCATGCCCGCGGGGATGGGATAGTCCGGCAGGTAGTTCTTGCCCAGGGTCAGCTCGAGATTGCAGCGGCGGGCGATCTCGACGGTGTTCTCCAGCGCCTCGGGAATGTCGGCGAACAGCTCGGCCATCTCCGCGGGACTGCGCAGGTACTGCTGCTCGCTGTAGCGCCGCGGGCGGCGGGGATCGTCCAGCACCCGCCCGTCGTGGATGCAGACCCGCGCCTCGTGGGCCTCGAAGTCCTCGGGACGCAGGAAATGCACGTCGTTGGTAGCCACCACCGGCAGGCCCCGCTCGACGGCCAGATCCACCGCCGCGTGCAGGTGATCCTCGTCGCCCGGCCGGCCGGTGCGCTGCAGTTCCAGGTAGTAGTGATCGGGGAAGTGGGTCTGCCAGAAATCCAGCCGCTCGCGGGCCAGATCGCCGTTGCCGGCCAGCAGCGCCTGCCCCACGTCGCCAGCCCGGGCGCCCGAGAGCACGATCAGCCCCTCCCGGTGGGCCGCCAGCCAGTCGTACCGCAGGACGGGAACGCCCCGCTCCTGGCCGTCGGTATAGCCCAGCGAAACCAGCTCGGTGAGATTGCGATAGCCGGTCAGATCCTTGCAAAGCAGCACCAGCCGGAACGGCATGCCGCCGTCCTCGGGGTTCTCCAGCCAGGCGTCGACACCGACGATGGGCTTGATCCCGGCCGCCAGCGCCGCCCGGTAGAACTTGACCATGGCGAACAGGTTGCCCTGGTCGGTCACCGCCACCGCCGGCATGCCGGCATCCCGCACCGCGCCGACCAGAGGCTTGACGCGGATCAGCCCGTCGACGAGCGAATACTCGGTGTGCAGATGGAGGTGGACGAAGGTGTTCGCGGGCATCCGGATCAGTCTGAGGGGGTTCGGCGGCGGATGCAACGGTTGCCGCCCCTGCCGTAATATCTATTCTAACGACAATCGGTTACGGTTAGCATGCGCTTCCCGGCCAGGGGCCTGCAGACGGAGAATGGTCACAAAATGAACAATGGAACGGTACTGGTCACCGGCGGCGCCGGCTACATCGGCAGCCACGTGGTGAAACAGCTTGGTGAGCGCGGCGAGCGGATCGTCGTGCTCGACAACCTGATCAAGGGCTTCCGCGAGGCGGTCACCCACGGCACCCTGGTGGTGGGCGACACGGGCGATCGGGAACTGGTCAGCCGTCTGCTCGCCGAGCACGGCGTGGATACCATCATGCACTTCGCGGCCCACACCATCGTGCCCGAGTCGGTCGCCGATCCGCTGAAGTACTACGGCAACAACACCTGCAACACCCGCAACCTGCTCGAGTGCGCCCGGGACGCGGGGGTGAAGCACTTCATCTTCTCCTCCACCGCGGCGGTGTACGGCATGCCCCGGGCCGAGCGCATTACCGAGGACACGCCCACCGCACCCATCAACCCCTACGGCACCTCGAAGCTCATGTCCGAGTGGATGCTGCGGGATCTGGCCGCGATCTCCGACCTGCGCCACGTCAGCCTGCGCTACTTCAACGTGGCCGGTTCCGATCCGGAAGGGCGCATCGGCCAGTCCACGCCCGGTGCCACCCTGCTGACCAAGGTTGCCGTGGAAGCGGTGGTGGGCAGGCGGCCCCACGTGTCCATCTTCGGCACCGACTATCCGACCCCCGACGGCACCGGCGTGCGGGACTACATCCACGTGAGCGACCTGGCCGACGCCCACATCCGCGCCCTGGAATACCTGCGGGCGGGCGGCGAGTCGACCACCCTCAACTGCGGCTACGGGCACGGCTACAGCGTGCGGGAAATCCTGGCCATGGTCCGGGACGTCAGCGGCGTTGACTTTCCCGTCCGCGAGGAAGCCCGTCGGCCGGGCGATCCGGCCGTGCTGGTGGCCGCCGCCGATCGCATCCGCGAGGTGCTGGGCTGGGAACCAAAATACGACGATTTGCGTCTCATCGTACAGACGGCCCTGAACTGGGAGCGTAAACTGGCTGCCGGCGAGGGATACATGCGCGAGAGCGCCTGAATTGAAGAAAATCGCCGCCTTGCCGACAACAATCGAAGCCGGAGCCTGAATCCGACCACCAGCCATCCAGACGGAAACCGCCGCAGCCATGTATCTCGAACACTTTCAGCTCAAGGAAGAACCGTTTCGCCTGACGCCGAACCCCCATTATCTCTACCTGAGCAACAAGCACGCCAAGGCCAAGACCTACCTGGATTTCGCCATCTGGAATCGGGACGGCTTCGCCGTGATCACCGGCGAGATCGGGTCCGGCAAGACCACCGTGCTCAACAAGGTGCTGGAGGAAGTGGACGAGGATGTCATCGTCTGCAAGATCCACCATACCCTGCTCAACGAAATCGAGCTGATCAAGGCTGTCCTGCTCAACCTTGGTATCCAGATCGATGGCAACGACAAGGTGGAGATGATCAACGTCCTCACCGAATTCCTGCTGGAACAGTACCTGGAAGGCCGCCGGGTGCTGCTGGTGATCGACGAGGCCCAGAACCTCAGCCCCAAGGCACTCGAGGAGCTGCGCCTGATGTCGGGCCTGGAATACGAATACGAGAAGCTGATCAACATCATCCTCGTCGGCCAGCCGGAGCTGAAGATCCTGCTCGAGAGCAAGCCGCTGGAACAGCTCACCCAGCGCATCCGCCTCAAGTTCCACCTGCGTCCCCTCACCGAGGAGGAGACGGTGGAATACATCCATTACCGGCTCGAGACCGCGGGCGCCGCCGACATGGAAATCTTTCCCATGGAACTGATGCCGATCATCTACCGTTATACCGGCGGCATTCCGC
>JALVBM010000209.1 GCA_027010665.1 Chromatiales bacterium | reverse complement strand
GGTGCACGGGAATGTGGGCCGCCTGGGCGCAGAGACCGCCTTCGGCGTCGAACACGGCGCAGGAGAAGTCGAGCCGTTCGCGAATGTTGGGGGAGAAGGCCGAGCGTTGCAGCACCGCGCCCATCTCATCGCAGACGGCGGACAGGCGGCTGGCGAAGATCCCCAGTTCGATGACGTCCATGGCGCCGCAGTTTACCCCAAGCCCGGCGCGGCCGCCTTATTTGACCAAAACAGTGGGTTATTGTAGGATGCGCCGGCCTGTCGAGGGAGCCATCGGCGCGTCATGAACTCATGCTATGCTCCCTCCGCCGAACGACCGCGGCGGCCCGCCCGATGCCACCGGTCCGCCACCTGAAATCCGATAACAAACCGCGAACCCATCAGGAGAACAACCATGGCACATGAACTGCCTCCCCTTCCCTATGCCAACGATGCGCTCGAGCCGCACATCTCGAAGGAAACCATCGAATTTCACTACGGCAAGCACCACCAGACCTACGTCACCAACCTGAACAACCTGATCAAGGGCACCGAGTTCGAGAACGCCGCGCTCGAGGACATCATCAAGAAGGCCTCCGGCGGCCTGTTCAACAACGCGGCCCAGGTCTGGAACCACACCTTCTACTGGAACTGCCTGAGCCCGAACGGCGGCGGCGAGCCCACCGGCGCCGTGGCCGACGCCATCAACGGCGCCTTCGGCTCCTTTGCCGATTTCAAGGAGAAGTTCACCCAGTCGGCGGCCACCAACTTCGGCTGCGGCTGGACCTGGCTGGTCAAGACCGCCGACGGCAAGCTGGAAATCGTCAACACCACCGGTGCCGGCACCCCGATGACCGACGGCAACACCGCCCTGCTGACCGTGGACGTGTGGGAACACGCCTACTACATCGACTACCGCAACGCCCGCCCGGAATACCTCAAGCACTTCTGGGAACTGGTCAACTGGGACTTCGTGGCCGGCAACCTCGGCTGAACCGGCTCATCCGACCCGAATCCGACCCGGCCGCGTGCCGGGTCTTTTCGTTTTCACACACCGTTTTTTCATTGCCCTGCCCCGCCGCGGGCGGTAAACTTCCCGGTTTCCCGGCGGTCTGCCCTGTGCGACTGCCGTTTGTTTTTTCCAAGGGACCGCCCATGAGCGAACACCTGATGCGCAACTACGCGCCCCTGCCCGTGACCTTCGTGCGCGGCGAGGGCGCCTGGCTGTGGGACAGCGAAGGCCGCAAGTACCTCGACGCCCTGGCCGGCGTGGCCGTCTGCGGCCTGGGTCATGCCCATCCCGCCGTGGCCGAGGCGGTGTGTGAACAGGCCCGCACGCTGGTCCACGTCTCCAACTGGTATCACATCGCCGAGCAGGAGGCGCTGGCCGCGCGCCTGACCGCCCTGGCCGGCATGGACCGGGCCTTCTTCGGCAACTCGGGCGCCGAGGCCAACGAGGCGGCCATCAAGCTGGCCCGCCTGCACGGCCGCGCCCGCAACATCGAGCGCCCGGCCATCGTGGTCATGGAAGGCAGCTTTCACGGCCGGACCCTGGCCACCCTCACCGCCACCGGCAACCGCAAGGTGCAGGCCGGCTTCGAGCCACTGGTACAGGGTTTCGTGCGCGCGCCCTACAACGATCTCGAGGCGGTACGCACCATTGCCGCCAACAATCCCGACGTGGTCGCCGTGCTGGTGGAACCGGTCACCGGCGAAGGCGGCGTGCAGATCCCGGACGACGATTACCTGCCGGGCCTGCGCGAGATCTGCGACGCCAACGACTGGCTGCTGATGCTGGACGAGATCCAGACCGGCATCGGCCGCACCGGCCGGCTGTTCGCCTTCCAGCACAGCGACATCGTGCCCGACGTGATGACCCTGGCCAAGGGCCTCGGCAACGGCGTTCCCATCGGCGCCTGCCTGGCCCGCGGGCCGGCGGCCGAGCTGTTCCAGCCCGGCGCCCACGGCAGCACCTACGGCGGCAACCCGCTGGTCTCCCGCGCCGCCCTGACGGTGCTCGAGGTACTGGAGGAGGAAAATCTGGTCGCGCGTGCGGCCGGGCTGGGCCAGCGCATGTTCGAGGGCCTGAAATCGGAACTGGGCGAACTCGAAGGCGTGCGCGAGATCCGTGGCTGCGGCCTGATGCTGGCCGTGGAGCTGGACCGCCCCTGCACCGACATCCTCCAGCAGGCCCTCGAAGCCGGACTGTTGCTCAACGTGACGGCCGGCAACGTGGTCCGGCTGCTGCCGCCGCTCATCATCAGTGACGAGGAAGCCGATCAAATCGTCGCCATCACCAGCCGCCTGGTTCGGGACTTTCTCGCCTGAACCCTCACCCCACCGAGGAACCGGGGAGCCGCCATGACACAACACTTTCTCACCCTGCTGGACATTCCCGCGGACGATCTCAACCGCCTGATCCGCCGCGCCATCGAACTGAAGGCCATGACCCATGCCGGCGAACGCTACGAGCCGCTCAAGGGCAGGGTGATGGGCATGATCTTCGACAAGTCCTCCACCCGCACCCGGGTTTCCTTCGAGACCGGCATGGCCCAGTTCGGCGGCCATGCCATCTTCCTCTCGCCCCGCGATACCCAGCTCGGCCGCGGCGAACCCATCGAGGACAGCGCCCGTGTGCTCTCGCGCATGGTGGACGTGGTCATGATCCGCACCTTCGAACACGAAAAGCTGGAACGCTTCGCCGAACATTCGCAGGTGCCGGTCATCAATGCCCTGACCGATCGCTTCCACCCCTGCCAGTTGCTGGCCGACATGCAGACCCTGCTGGAGCATCGCGGCAGCATCGCCGGGCGGACCGTGGCCTGGATCGGCGACGGCAACAACATGTGCCACTCCTACATCAATGCCGCCCGCCAGTTCGACTTCCGGCTGCACATCGCCACGCCGGAAGGCTACGAACCCGATGCCGACATCGTCGCCGCCGCCGAGGATCGCGTGACCCTCACCCACGATCCCCGCGCGGCGGTCGAGGGCGTCGATCTGGTGGCCACCGATGTCTGGGCCAGCATGGGCCAGGAAGAGGAGCAGGAAAAACGCCGGCGCGATTTCACCGGCTTCCAGGTGAACGCCGAACTGATGGCCCTGGCCGGCCCCGAGGCCCTGTTCACCCACTGCCTGCCCGCCCATCGCGGCGAGGAAGTCACCGCTGAAGTGCTCGAAGGCCCGCAGAGCATCACCTGGGATGCCGCCGAAAACCGGCTGCACAGCCAGAAGGCCCTGCTGGAGTACCTGCTGGTGCGCTGAGCCGACACCGTAAAGAAAGCCCCCGCCGGGACGATAAGAAAGGCATGTTCCGGCGTCACTCCCCTCTGTTCCTCTTCTTGCTCCTTTGCTGGGCCGCGCCGGCAGCGGCCGGCCCGCTGGAGGACGGCTACGCCGCCTGGGAACGCAAGGACTACGAAACCGCCCGCCGCCTGTGGGAGCCCCTGGCGGCGAAGAACGATCCGGACGCCCTGTTCAACCTCGGCCTGCTGTACAAGAACGGCCAGGGCGTGGCGAAGGACTACAAGAAGGCCATGGCCTATTTCAAGCAGGCCGCCCTTTACGGCAGCGTGGATGCCGCCTACAACCTCGGCGTCATGTACCTGGGCCGTGAATACGGCTATCCCAGCAAGAAGGACGCCCTCTACTGGTGGCAACAGGCCGCCGAAGCCGGCCATCCCGAGTCCCGGTACAACCTCGGCGTAATGTATGCCTACGGCATGGGCACCAAGGCCGACGGCAAACAGGCCATCGAGTGGTGGACCCGCGCCGCCCGCCAGGGCAACCGCAACGCCATCGAGGCGCTGATCCGGGTGTACGAGGAAGGGCTGTTCGGAATCCCGAAGGATCCGGACAAGGCGGCGAAGTGGAAGCGGTTGTTGGGGAAATGAAAACCCAACGCGAAGGGTCGCTCCCGCGCATCCCTGCGCTCCGCGACATTCGGACTTCCTGTCCATCACACAGAGGCGCGAAGAACGCAGAATAAATGTAGGGTGCGTTCGCGCAGCAACGCACCAGACGGTGGCTGGTAGCTGGCGCCGGGTAGCGTGTAAAAATGAAGCGCGGTTCTCCCAGACTCCAGCCACCTATCCCAGCTACCCGCAAATCGCGGCGAGGGCGCCGCTCCTACAGGCGGGTGCTCAGACGCCGCTCCTCGTCTTGGTGCGTCGCCATTGACTGGCTGGTGCGTTGCTGCGCGAACGCACCCTACATTTAC
>JALVBM010000208.1 GCA_027010665.1 Chromatiales bacterium | reverse complement strand
CGCCTGACGATCCGACGATTTCTCCCTTGTGGTCCGGCGTACTCCTTGTGGGTACGCCTTTTTTTTGCGTGGGAATTGCGATTGGTGTCTGGCAGTGTTGGTGCAATACGCGGCGCTATTGCACCCTACGGGTTTGTGATATCAGGAGAAAACCGGGTGCATACGAAAACGGGCGCCGTTTGGCGCCCGTTTGTGTTGCAGCGGTTTGAACGGGATCAGGGCTTGAGGTAGACGTAACCGTTCTGTTCCAGTTCGGCCACCTGGGCGACGCCGGAGGGTACGATTTCCGCGAACTCGCTGATCTTGTTCTTGTCGATCTTCTTGCCGCGGATGGTGTTGGCACAGATCTGGAACTTCACGCCACGGTTGGCCAGGCTGGCGATGGTATCGTTGAAGTTGTAGGGCTTGCCCGACTTGGGATCCTTCTTGCCCATGGCGCCATCGACCAGCGAGAAGGCGCCGCTGCTGTGGGTAACTACGATGATTTCCACGTTCTCGTCACCCACGGCATTCAGGTGGTTCTTGATGTTGCGGAACGCACCCTTGGCACTGTGGATGTTGTTCACGTGGTAGACGACCTTCTGCTTGCTGTAGCCGTTCTTGGCCCCACCGGCCTGGGCCGTGGACAGCCCCAGGGCCAGCATGGCCGTGGCGATCAGCAGCAGGGTTTTTTGTACGGTAAGCTTCATCATATCTCCTCCGATGTTTTGTTGTGATGCAAAGCAGTTGCAGACATGTTACTGCAAGCTTCATTCCATCATGGCAGCTTTGTCGGTTTTAGTTGTTTTATCAGTAACTTGCAAAGCACCCTGAAAACAGGTTCCTTTCTGGATGCGCCCGAAGCTTGCAATTTGCAAGCCCGAAACGACATCGGGAGTGTAATTTACACCGCTTCGGCCTGACTCTCGTAACGACGCAGCTTGCGCCACAGGGTGGTCTTGTCGATACCCAGGATCTGGGCCGCCTGGGTCTTCTTGCCGTTGCAGCAGTTCAGGACATGCTCGATGTAACGCTGTTCAAGCTCGTTGAGCGAGCAGAACGCCGAATCGGAGAAGGCCACGGGCTGATTGCCGCTCAGAAGTGTGTTGTCCGCCAGGTTCATGGATTCCGGTGACCAGTGCAGTATCGGGCCGTCCGCCAGAATGACGCAACGTTCGATGACATTGCGCAGTTCCCGTACATTGCCGGGCCAGGGGGCCGTGCAGAGGTTGACCAGTGACGCCTTGTCGAAGCCCTGAACCTTGCGCCCATATCGTTCGCTGAACTCCCGCACGAAGGCATCCACCAGCGCGGGAATGTCCTCGCGCCGCTCGGACAAGGCGGGAACGTGGATATTGACCACGTTGAGCCGGTGGAAGAAATCGTGCCGGAGCTGGCCGTCCTCCACCATCCGTTCCAGGTTGCGATTGCTGGCGACGATGATGCGTACATCCACGGGGATGGGTGTGCTGCCGCCGACCCGGGTGATGGTGCTCTCTTCCAGCGCGCGCATCAGCTTGATCTGCATGGTGTCGGAGATATTGCAGATCTCGTCGAGAAACAGGGTACCCCCGTCGGCCTGCTCCATGAGACCGGTCTTGCGCTGGGTGGCGCCGGTGAACGCACCCTTCTCGTGGCCGAACAGTTCGCTTTCGAGCAGCGTGGTGCTGAGCGCACCGCAATCCACGGCCACGAAGGGCTTGTCACGTCGCGGCCCATGATCGTGCAGGGCCCGGGCGACCAGTTCCTTGCCGGTGCCCGACTCGCCGGTGATGACCACCGAACAGCTCACCTCGGCCACCTTGTCGATGGTGGCGAACAGACGTTTCATGGCCGGGGTGTCGCCGATCATGCCATAGTGATTCCCGCCATCGCCGAGGCGGCGCCGGAGGAGACGGTTTTCCGCGCGCAGTTTCGCATTCTTCAGCGCCCTTTCCATGAGCAACCGCAATTCGGTGAAGTCGAAGGGCTTCTTGATGAAATCGGTGGCGCCGCGCTTCATGGCCTCCACGGCGTTTTCCACCGAGGAATAACCGGTCATCACCAGCACCGGGACCTCCGTATCGATTTCCCGCAGGCGACTGAGCAAATCGAAACCGGTCATCCCGGGCATGCGTAGATCGGTGATCACGAGATCGGCACCTTCGGCCTCGAAACGCTCGAGACAGGCACGCGGATCCTGGAATACCCGACAGTCATAATTGGCATTGTCGCAATTGCGCTCCATGACGCGACAGGTCACCATGTCGTCGTCCACGAACAGAATTCGCGGCTTCTTCTTATCCGGCATTGAGCATCTCCTCCACTTCCTGCATGACGTCTTTGTCCCGGGCACTTTTCACGGGCAGGCGCATGTAGACCCGTGCGCCGCCCTCCGGGGTGTTTTCGATCCACAAGCGGCCCTGATGGCGCTTGACGATTCCGTAACTGATGGACAATCCCAGCCCCGTCCCCTCGCCTTCGCGCTTGGTGGTGAAGAAGGGATCGAAGATTTTCGACGAGTCTTCCGAAGCAATGCCGCTGCCGTTGTCCGTGATCTCGATCTCGACTTCCCCGTCGCGCAGGCGGCCGTGGACGTGAATGACGGATCCTTCCGGCGAGGCCTGGATGGCATTGAGCAGGATGTTCACAAGCACCTGCTGCAAGAGGTTGGGATCCCCTTCCATGGGCAGGCTGGCATCCAGAGACTTCTCCACCGTGATGCCACTGCTTTGCAGACGATGGGACAACAGCTCCAGAGTGTCGTCGATCAGCCGGTGCATGTCGAAGGCTTCGTAGGTGGGTTCCTTCTCGCGAGCGAAGCTGAGGATCCCCTGGACGATGCGGGCACAGCGTTGGCCTTCCTTCTTCAGGATTTCCAGATCCTCTCGCAGGCTCTGCTGATCCGGCCGCAAAGACTCTTCCACCAGCGAAGCCAGGGACATGATATTCATCAGCGGATTGTTGATTTCGTGCCCGATCCCGGCCGCCATCTGGCCCAGTGCGGCCAGGCGCTCCGACTGGCAGGCCGCGCGCACGGCCGATTCGCGCTCCTTCTCGGTTTCCTCGAGACGCTGGGCAAGATAGTTGAAGGCAATGCCGGCCTGCTCCACCTCGTCGGAGCGGCGTGACTGACTTTCATAACGTGCGCTGCGATCGCCATCGGCATAACGGCGGATGATCCCGGCCAGACGGTGCACGGGCCCGGTCAGGCGACCCGAGGCCCAGATGGCGGTGAGCAGGGAAGCCAGCAGCAGAACCCCCAGCAACAGCCAGATGGAGGTGCGCATGCGGATGATGGGCGCATAGACCGAGGCCCGATCCGTCTCCAGCACCAGAAGCCACTGGTTGAGGCGATCCGGGTAGGGATTGATCTTGCGATAGAACAGCATGCGGCCGTCGTCGCGGAACAGGCTGCCATAATCCACCGACTCGTGGATCCGTTGCCATTCGGCCTCGGTCAACTCGCGGGACAACCGATAGTCGCTACCCAGCTGGTTGGCAAAACGCTTGTCGTTGTCCCGGTGGTAGAGGTAGATCCCGTCACGGGGACCGCCCCAGTCCATCTCCACGATATAGGCATTGACGTCATGGCCGCCCAGCGCCGCCTCGATGGTCTTGTCCAGCCGCTGGCCCCACATGTTGACCACCAGCACACCTTCGAGATTGGCCACTTCATCGAGAATGGGCACCGAATAGCGAACCATGGCCGGGCAGAAATCGGCCCCCTGCGCCACCTGACCCAGCTCGAAATTGGACATGTAGATGTCGTCATCGGCGCGAATGGCCTTTTTGAAGAAGCTCCGGTTGGATTGATCGGCAATGAACAGGCGCCCGGTGTCCTCGTCGACCCGCTTCGGCTCGACCGGCTTGCCCTCCTTCACCTTGACCAGAGTATGGCCGTTCCGATCGATGAAACGCAGTGCCTGGATGGCTGGCACCGAATGCTGGTAGTTGAGAAAGAACTGCTCGAGCCGGTCGGCATAGCGGGTATATTCGGGATGGCGGGGATCGGCTGCGATGCTGGCGAATTCCCGCACGGCAGGAACCCGCGCCAGCCCCCGCGCAATGGCCTTCTGGTTGTTGAGGATCAGCTCAATCTCGCCGGCCATCTTGTCCAGCGTGCCATGCATCTCTGCACGGGTGCGGGCCGTGACTTCCTGCTCCATCTGATCGACGACCCCGAACAGCAGGATCAGCAAAGGTACGCCGCTGAGCAGGGAGAGGACGATGAAGAACTTGTGGCGAAGCTGCATGGTT
>JALVBM010000207.1 GCA_027010665.1 Chromatiales bacterium | reverse complement strand
TACCGCGGAATATTGCGGCCGTAGAAGATTTCCTGCATTTCCTTTTGCAGTTGCTTGCGGATGCGGTTCTGTTTGCGTTCCGGGAGATCGCTGGCGTCGATGTTGAACAGGTAGTTGTCGAGGTCGAATTCCTTGCGGATCATCTTGGTGTGGAAGATGTTCTCCTGGTAGACGTTGACGTCGATCATCTGGTACCGGTCCTTGGTGTCGCGGGCGATGAAGTTCTGGATGGAGTTGATCTTGTGATCGATGTAGTGCTTCCTGCCGCGGATGTCGCGGGTGAAGCCGCGCACGCGGTAGTCCATGATCACGATGTCCGAGTCGAAGCTGTGGATCAGGTAGTTGAGGGCGCGCAGGGGGGAGATGCGGCCGCAGGTGGAGACGTCGATGTCGGCGCGGAAGGTGCTGATGCCGTTGTCGGGATGGCTCTCGGGATAGGTGTGGACGGTGATGTGGCTCTTGTCGAGATGGCCGACCACGGCCTCGGGCAGGGGGCCGGGGCGTTCGGCGTTGGTGAGATCTTCGGGGATCACCGCTTCCTCGGCGATCAGCATGGTCACGCTGGCGCCCTGGGGTTCGTAGTCCTGGCGGGCGATGTTGAGGATGTTGGCGCCGATGAGGTGACTGACCTCGGTGAGGATGGCGGTCAGGCGCCGGGCGTTGTATTCCTCGTCGATGTACTCGATGTAGGCCTTCTGCTGCGCCGGGGTTTCGGCGTAGTTGATGTCGTAGAGGTTGAAGCTGAGGGTCTTGGTGAGATTGTTGAAGCCGCTCAGCTTGAGTTTCTTCTGGTAGCTGCGCCGGGGCATGGCCGTCACCTCAGCAGGTTTCCGCGATCGGCGGGTGGTAGATCATCTGCACCACGTTGCCGTCGGGATCCTCGCAGTAGAAGCTGCGGGCGCCGTCGCGATGGGTGCGGGGCGTGGAACGCATGACCACGCCTTCGGTCTGGAGATAGTCGTACCAGGCATCCACGTCCTCGGGGCGGCGCAGGATATAGCCGATGTGATCGAGCCGCTGGGGGCCGGTCGGCGTTTCGGTGGCCCGGTGCAGGGCCAGGTTGTCGTTGCCGGAGGTGAGATAGACGTTGTCGGGATCCGGGCGCCACTCCACCTGCATGCCCAGCAGTTCGGTGTAGAAACGTTCGCATTCGGCGAAACGGGTGACGTACAGCGCCACGTGGCGCAGGCCGGCGGTGGGAGCGGGTCGGGACATCGGTTCGCGATCTCGGGCCGAAAAGGGCCGGCTATTCTAGCAAAAAATCCGTATCCTGCCGCGCATCGAGCAGGCTCCGGCGCAGGCTCTGCCAGAGGGGTTCGCCGAACTGGCGGCGCAGGATCCAGGGCAGGCCGATGGTCCCCTCGGTCAGCAGCCGGTCGTGAAAGGCCTTGAGGGACAGGCCATCGCCGCTGCCGGTGAGCCGTGCCCGGGCGGCGGTGATCAGCGCCCAGCCGGTGGCATAGCCCATGGGCACGGTCGGCTCCCGGGTATACCAGGCGATCTCGGCGCGGGCCTGGGCCGGGGGAAAACCCAGTTCCCGTTCCAGGCGGGACGCCGCTTCCTCGAAACCCAGGCCGCGGGTGTGCAGCTCCACGTCGAGCAGGATGCGCAGCACCCGCCACAGGCGATCCCGCAGCAGCACGAACCGGGACTCGGGCGCATCGAGAAAGCCCTGTTCGTGCATGAGCTGTTCGCAGTACAGGGCCCAGCCCTCGTAGCACAGGGCCGAGGCGTTGGTGAGCCGCGGCAGGGTCGAGGCGACGGGATGGCGGTTGGCGGTGACGAAGTGGCAATGATGACCGGGCCAGGCTTCGTGGACGCTGACATGGCGGATGGCGAGCCGGTTGTGCTCGGCCCGTTCCGCCGCGTCGGCCGGTGGGGTGACCCAGTACCAGCCCTGTTGCTGCGGATCGCCCGGCGGCGGCTCGCGATAGGCCGCAAAGGGAATGAGGTGACGCAGGAACACGGGCGTCTCCACCACCTGCAGGCATTCCCGTTCGGGCAGGGTCAGCAGATCCCGATCGGCAACGAAGGCGCGGGCCGCCTCCATGGCCGTGCGATAGTGCCCGAGCAGATCGTCTGGAGGCCGATGGCGGCGGACGATGTCGTCAGCCATCGCCGCCACGTCGGTATCGCCCCGCTGGCGCCGGGTCTCGTCCAGCAGGGCGTCCCGCACCCGGGCATACAGCCGCTCGCCGAGGGCATGGAGCTGGTCGGCGTCGATGTCGAGCCCGTGGCGGTAACGCAGGAGCAGGTCGAAGTGCTCGCGTCCGCAGGCGAAATCCCCCTGCGCCCGCTCGCCGATGCTGCGCGCGAGAAAGTCCGCGTATTCGTTGAGCGCCACGCCGGCGCTTTCCAGTTCCGCGTCCACGTGCAGGGGGATGACCTGGGGATGCTGGCGCAGTTCGCGCAGGAACACCACGCCCTGTCGCGATTCGTCGATGGCCATCTGGAGCCAGGGGGCGGGAATGGCCTCGCGCGCCTGGCGCAGAAAGGTGCGTGCCTCGCGCAGATGGCGGGGGACGGCGCGCAGGCGGGCGCGCATGGCCTCGCCCCGTTCGGGCAGGCGGCGCAGGGTGAGCTGGAAGATGGCGTTGACCGGCAGGAAACGCAGCGGATCGCGGTGCCGCCAGTCGTGGCGGGCCGCCTCTTCCAGTTCCAGCAGCGCCGCGCCGTGCATGAGCGTGACATCGAGCTGCTGATCCGGGCTCAGGCGGGTCGTGTCGAGCGCATCCAGCGCTTCGAGGAGTTTCTGGTTGAGACTGTCGTGGGCACCGAGATCGTCGTCGTCGAAGGGCGGCAGCAGATGGTCGTAGCCTTCGATGTCGAGATCGGTGGCCGTCTCGGGATGGAAGCGGAACCAGGCCCGGTAATAGCGATCGATGAGCTGGGCCAGTTCGGACATGGGGCCGTGGCTCAGTCGGCCGCCTGGCGGATTTCGTAGTCGTGGGTGATCTCGACCCCGGCGCGGCCCAGCATGATGGAGGCCGAGCAGTATTTCTCCGCGGACAGGGACACGGCCCGCGCCACGCGCTTCTCGTCCAGGCCATCGCCGGTGACGATGAAGTGCACATGGATCTTCGTGAAGACCTTGGGCTCGGTCTCGGCCCGCTCGGCGCTGAGCTCCACTTCGCAGTCGGTGACCGGCTGGCGGGACTTGCCGAGGATGTGGATCACGTCGAAGGCCGTGCAGCCGCCGAGCCCCAGCAGGATCATCTCCATGGGCCGCACGCCCCGGTTGTGCCCGCCGTGCTCCGGCGGCCCGTCCATGACGACCGTGTGACCGCTGCCGGATTCGCCGGCAAAGGTCACGTCTTCGACCCACTTGATGCGTGCTTTCATGACACCTCTGTTACCGTGTTGGGCGGCCGGCGCCTGCAGAACCGGGCCGCAGGGACTATACTCGGTGTATCGCCGGGGCCTTTCGGCGCCCGGATGCATGTCCGCCTCCCCCTGTCATTGATCCGGATCAGTCCAGGCGCGATCCCGGATCGCGGGCGGAAGTGACCCCTTTCTCACTTCCGCAAGGAAGTCGGCCCCGCGTGTTTACAAGCTTCGCGAGTGGTATACCATAGGCGCCTGTCACCGTCAGCCACCAAAGGGAAGATCATGGAGCAGGTGAATCCGAAGTCGACCGGTATCGACTCGCTCGACGAGTTCCTCGAGCACAGTCACCGGCGCAGCTATCCCGCCAAGAGCGTGATCATCTATGCCGAGGACAAGCCGGACGTTCTCTATTATATCGTCGAAGGTTCCGTCTCGGTGCTGATCGAGGACGAGGAAGGCCGCGAGATCGTGCTGGCCTACCTGAACAAGGGCGACTTCTTCGGCGAGATGGGCCTGTTCGACGAGGAAGAGGCCCGCAGCGCCTGGGTGCGCGCCCGCACCGCCTGCGAAGTGGCCGAAATCTCCTACGCCAAGTTCCGCCAGCTCTACCAGGAACACCCGGACGTGCTGTTCGCCCTGGCCAAGCAGATGGCCGCCCGTCTGCGCCACACCAGCCGCAAGGTCTCCGACCTGGCCTTCATGGACGTCACCGGTCGTGTCGCCCGCACCCTCCTCGACCTGACCCAGCAGCCCGACGCCATGACCCACCCGGAAGGCATGCAGATCCGCATCACCCGCCAGGAAATCGGCCGCATCGTCGGCTGCTCCCGCGAAATGGTGGGGCGGGTGCTCAAGAGCATGGAAGAATCGGGGCTGATCTCGGTGAAGGGGAAGACGATCGTCGT